>NZ_JAKUFQ010000078.1:0-27736 GCF_022663475.1 Bacillus cereus group sp. BfR-BA-01382 | reverse complement strand
ATAATGTGCTAGTTCATTCGCTCGTTCATTTAGCTCTTTATACGTAAGGTTTATACCGTCACAAGTAATCGCTAGTTTATTTGGATTTTTTTGCACTTGTTTTTCAAATGATATAGGTAGACTGATTAACTCATCATCTTCCTTCGTTTCATTCCATTCCAATAAAACCTTATGATTTTCTTCAGGCAGAGTAATATTTATTTTTCCAATCGACTCGTTTTTCTCATAATTCTTTATTACTAATTCAAATAGATTCATAAATCTTTCTTTATGCAATGCTAGCTCCGCGCCATTATATACTTCGGGATTCGCATCAAAATGAATCATTAGCTCATTTTGATCAAAACGTTTATATACATTTATCGATAAATCATCTACAGGTCCTGCTGATAAGTTATGCGTAATACCACGATTTCCAGCAAAATTAAGCCCGTAATCAAAAGGCATAACATTCACTAACGGTCCAAACAACCTTTGATTTTCACCTAGTAACTTTAAGTCTCTTCTTAATTCCTCGTGACGGTATTTATGATGACGACGTACATCTCGGATTTCTTTAGAAACTTGCTGCAATAATTCCGCAAGAGTTATATTTGGAGTTACAGTGAGACGCAGTGGTACTAAATTCATTACCATACTTGGTGTATGAATAGATACAGAACCTAGACGCCCCATCATCGGTAAACCTAAAACAATATCATTCTCACCTGTTAATTTATGCATATAAATACTTGTTACAGCGACAATGAATTCCGGCCAACTTGTTAACGAAATATTGATATCTTCTAGTAAAGTTTTCGTGCTAGAACTAGATAAATAAGCTGTTTCTCGTGAAAATCCATTTGATGTTCTCGGTGCTCGTTCTGCCAAGCTTACAACTTCTGGTTCATCAGCAAACTTTTCTAACCAAAAAGTACGATCTTCCTGAAATTGTTTAGACTCACGATACTCAATATCTTCTTGTACAACTTTTGTAAGAGAACCAAATGGCTTTTCATTCTTGTTTGTTTCTTCTATAAGTGATGTATACTCATTCGCTACCTTTTGGCTAAGAAGTGAAAATCCATAGCCATCCATCACAATGTGATGGATGCGCTGATACCAAAAGAAACGATTATTTTCAACTTGAATAAGTGCTTCCGTAAATAAAATATCTTTTTTCAAATCGACGGGCATAGATAAATCATTTTTCATCCATACTTTAGCAGCTTCTTCAGGGTTTTCTTCTTTACGAACGTCAATAAAATGCATATAAAACTGTGATTCTTCAATAACTTGCCATGGGCCAATTTCATCCTCTTCGAAGCGAACATGAAGTGCTTCTGCTTCTATTACAACTTTACGTACAGCTAATTCGAAAATTTCTTGATGAATATTTCCGTTTATTTCTACATATTCCCCAGTATTATAAATTGGGTTAAGCGGATCTAATTGTTGCGCAAACCACATACCAGACTGCGCAGATGATAACGAATGACGAATCTTTTGACTGTTAGGCATTCTTTACTACCCCTTTATTATGTAGTCTATTTGTTACAGCACCTGTGCTGTTTGTGAAGATAGTAAACTGTACCAACCTGCAACAGTTGGATGTTCTGCTAAATCTGCAAAAGTGATTTCTTTCCCTTCACGACGCCACTTCTCTACTAAACTCATAATTCTGACCGAATCAAGTCCTCTATTTAATAAGTCCTCATCAAAATCAATACTTTCTATTGGCTCACGAAGTAGTTGTGCAACTAGTTCATGCACTTCCTGTATAGTGATTCCTTCACTCTCATCACCTTTTACACTTTGCAAATCGTTTAACAGTAGGTTTGTTGATGTCGTTACTGCACATCTATTAGATGCATACTCCAATGCTTGTTTATGATGCTCTAGTGAAAAATCAGCAACTGCATCTGCTACAAAGAAGGGCTCTATACCATCCATAAATGCTTCACAAGCTGTTAAAAGACAGCCAATATGCGCATAAATACCGCAAATAATAAGTTGATCTCTTCCTCGTTCATTTAAAATTTCTAATAGATTTGTCTTTTTAAATGCACTATATCTCCATTTTGTTAGGAATATATCATCTTCATCAGGAGTAAGTTCATCAACAATTTTCTTTTTATCCGGTCCAGCAGGAATACCGTCACCCCAAAAGTCTTGTAATAAACCTCGTTGTTCTAACGTTTGCCCACCAGGTTGTGCTGTATAAACAACTGGTATACCAAGTTCCTTACATTTTTCTCTTATCATTTTAATATTTGAAATAAGTTCTACTTTTGGTGATTCTTTATCGCTATATGCATCAAGAAAATATTCTTGCATGTCATGAATTAAAAGTACTGCACGTTTCGGATCTGGTGTCCAATTCACTTTATTTTTTGGTAGTTCTGATTCAATTGGCATTTTATATACTGAAATAGATGGGATAGCCATCTAATCACTTCCTTCCGGTTTTTATTATTGTTTTACTGTAATAAGTTTTTCAGCAATGACTTTACGTAGTTCTTTTTTGCTGACTTTTCCGACTCCTGTTTGCGGGAATGATTCAATAAATTCAATTCGATCTGGAATTTTATAAGCCGCTATACCACGTTCTCTTAAAAACATTTTTAATTCACTTACAGTTGGAACTTGTCCGCGAGCTATAACAAAAGCACAGGTGCGTTCACCTAAATAATCGTCAGGCATAGATACAATTGCTACGTCATGAACCGCATCGTGTGCTAATAGATGATTTTCAACTTCTTCCGCAGCAACTTTCTCACCACCACGGTTAATTTGATCTTTATCTCTTCCTTCTACAATGATGTATCCTTGTTCATTTACTTTTACAAGATCTCCTGTGCGATAAAATCCATCCTTTGTAAATGATCGTGCATTATGCTCTTCGGCTTTATAGTAACCACGAATTGTATATGGACCTCGTGTTAATAAACTACCTACTTCGCCAGGTTTTACATCGTTGTCATTTTCATCAACAACTCGTACTTCATCGTGTGCAGACATTGGTCTACCTTGTGTATGAATAATAATTTCTTCCGGATCGTCTAATCTTGTATAGTTCACTAATCCTTCCGCCATACCGAATACTTGCTGTAACGTACATCCAAATGTAGGGCGTATACGTTTTGCAACCTCAGCACTAAACTTAGCACCACCTACTTGAATAACCTCTAGGCTCGATAAATCGGCATTACGAGAAGATGCAGCATCAAGCCAAATCATTGCTAATGGCGGAACGAGCGCTGTAATTGTAACTTTTTCTTCTTCGATAAGAGCAAATGCCTCATCTGGGCTACCACCAGTTGCCAATACCACTTTTCCACCCGCATAGAAAGTTCCAAATGTTCCTGGAGAACTCATTGGATAATTGTGTGCTACTGGAAGAACTGTCATATAGACGCTTTCTGCATTCAAATTACAAATTTCAGCGCTAACACGTAAACTATAAATATAGTCATCATGTGTTCTAGGAATTAATTTAGAAAGACCTGTTGTCCCTCCTGATAATTGGAGAAATGCAACATCACTCGGCTGAACTTCTGGCAATGAGATAGGATCCATATACAGATCATTTATGTTCACAAACTCTTCCTCTTCTCCCACTACAATTACATGTTGTAAAGTTGGCACTTTCTCTTTCACTTCTCTTGCTAGTTTTCGATAATCAAAACCGAGGGCCTTATCTGAAATAACGTAAGCGCTCGCCTCACCAAACTCACAAAAATAACTAATTTCACTACTTCGATGTGAAGGCAGTGCAAAGACAGGAAGCGCTCCAATTCGAAATAGTGCAAAACATATTTCGAAAAACTCGATAATGTTAGGTAACTGGATTACAACTCTGTCCTCTTTCTTTATTCCTAAATTCAGTAAACCTGCTGCTAAACGATCTACCTTTTTATCAAGTTCACTGTACGTTACATGCGTCTTACCGCTTACAACCGCGATTTGATCTCCATATTTCTCAGCTCGCTCTCTTAACACTCCTCCAAATGTTTCACCAAGCCAACACCCTTCTTCTCGATAACGATCGGCAAATTCTTTTGGCCATTCCCTATAACCTACTAGCATTCTTTCTTCCCCCTATTTTTCATTAAGTGAACTATCTCTTAATCCTAAAGCTTTTAACATTGTTTGGAACTTAGCTGATGTTTCTGCTAACTCATCTTCTGGTTTTGACTCAGCAACAACTCCAGCTCCTGCATATAAACGAAGTGTATTTTCTTGTACTTCAGCACAACGAATTGTAACAATCCATTCTCCATCTCCATTTAAATCGCTCCATCCTAGCATTCCTGTAAAGAACTCGCGGTCAAATGGCTCAATATACTGTATAGCCTCTCTTGCCTTTTCCATCGGAGTTCCGCAAACTGCTGGCGTAGGATGAAGGGCAATTGCTAATTGTAAAGAAGAAGTATTTGGATCCTTAAGTTCACCTTTCACTTCTGTAGACAAATGCCACATCGCTTCACTATGAATAACTGATGGCTTTTCTGGAACATGTAATGTATGACAATACGGACGAAGTGCAGCGGCAACCGCTTCAACTACTACCGCATGTTCATGTAAATCTTTTGGAGAAGAAAGTAATTCCTCTGCTCTTCTTTCATCTTCTACTGGGTCCTCACTACGTGGCCTCGAACCAGCTAACGGGTTAGAAATAACTTGCATACCATTACGTGAAACAAGTAATTCAGGGCTTGCTCCAATTAGCGTCTTACTGTTCTCTTTTTCACCTTTCGGTAAATTCACAGCAAATGTATAACCATGCTTATTATGCTCTGCTAATTCTCGCAGAAGTTTTTGCTTATCAATCTTTTCGGAAGATTTAACATCTAACGATCTAGATAGAACGATTTTCTTCAAATCACCGTCCTGTATTTTTTTAATTCCTTGCTTCACACCATTCATATAAACTTCAGGTTCTGGTACTGGCGTCATTTCAAATGTTACGTTCTCATTTGTTTCAAGCTGATTGGTTGTATCCAATTGTAAACGCTCAGAAATTCTACTATATTCTGGTACGATAAGTTGGACTTCTTTTCTACGATCAAATGGCAAAGCACCCATAACAATAGGATTTGGATTTCCAGCTTGTTTCGCATTACTTAATGTCGCTTGCACAAGCTCTGGGAAACTTTCAATTTCACGATGCTTTACTGTAGTAAACTCTCCTTCTGCTAATATCGTTCGAGTTGGTGAAGCAAAAAAGAACGAAGATTCAGTCTTATAATCTTCTAAAAGTTTTTCTGACAATTCCTTTACAGCTGTATGTTCACTCATAATATAATAACCTCCTGATTTTTTATTAAACTCCTAACGTAGCACCGCCATCGACACATAAATTGTGCATTGTAATATGACTTGCTCTATCTGAAGCTAAAAATAACACTGCTTCAGCAACTTCTGAAGGTTGTGCAATTTTTTGTAATGGAATTCCGAGTCTATATGTATTTTGAGAACCAGCAATTATATTTTTAGCTCCATTCTCATCAGCCCATAGTAATCTTTGCATCTCAGTTTCAGTAGAACCTGGAGAAACTAAGTTGCAGCGTATATTGTATGCTGCAAGCTCTAATCCTAAACACTTCATAAACATCGTTGTTGCAGCCTTTGACGCAGCATACGCAGCCATCTCCATTCTCGGCGTATTTGCCGCATTTGAACCGACTGTAACAATTGCCCCTGATTTTCTTAACATCATATTTTTACTTACCGCTCGGGACATATTGAAAACCCCTGTAGTATTTACAGAGAATGTTTTATTCCAATCTTCATCACTTAACGAATGAATTGCTCCCATACGTAAAACCCCTGCAACGTTTACTAAAATATCTATTGGCGCTATTTCATTTGCAATATGATTTACAATGTCTTCAACAGCAGTGCTATCACTCACATCTAAACGAAACGTTTTCATACGTGTTTTATTTAATTCATTTTGATTTAAGAGTACATTTAACCCCTCTTCATTTTGATCAACCGCAATAACTGTGGCTCCTCTTTCTAAAAACATTTTGGCAACGACACTGCCTATGCCTTGTGCTGCACCTGTTACTAAAACTGTTTTCCCATCAAATTCCCCTAAGTTCATTTTCTCTATCCTTTCACATAAACATTAATTTCATTAAGTAACACCAATAATAATGATATTGATTTTCATTATCATCAGCGTTGTAAAAAATAATACACTTACTAAACTAATTGGTCAAGTGCGCATTACTTTAAAATCTATTTTATTGATAATGTTTTTCATTTACTATCTTACACCGAAATGATAATGTTTCTCAATAAACTTGTCAATCTTTTTTTATTTTTCAGATAAAGTATTTTAATGTTTCTTAATAAAATCATATGTAAACGCATTAAAAGTACTTATATTATAAATAAAATTCAAACTCCTCTTTTTAAAATTGAAGAAGATAAACTAGAGCTACGTTCATTAACAACGCTTTATGAAAAACTCAAGTATATATTTTCTCAATATTTTTCTGAAAACAAATCTTGCAAATACTAATGAATGTCTTCTTTGTTATTTAAGATTTGATATATATTTCGAATGCGATGTATTAATTTATTATATTCCAATATAATCCAAATAAGTACTTCACTCACTTTTACATCTATAAAAATCCAAAAAGTAATTTAACCTTGTTAAAATAACTCATAAAAAAAGCATCCTAATTAATAGAATAGGATGCTTTTTCGTAATCATAGTGTTATAGAAGATTTATATACTTATGCTACGCTGCGATACTCTTCTTCTTGTTCTTTTTTATGTTTAGGTGCTTGAATTAAAATTGCGATAATGAATGACACGACACATAATACACCAATCACCATGAATGTTGGTTTGAATCCACCCAGAAGTGCACCGATAAAGGAACCTGCAAGCGCCCCAAATCCAAATCCTTGATACACAATTCCATAGTTCTTACTATGGTTTTTCATACCGAAGAAATCACCAACAATAGCTGGGAAAATAGTGATATTTCCACCAAAGCAAAACGCTACACTTGCTACACATACGAAGTAAATACCATAATTTAAATCTACAAAACTTAGAACTAAAACTGAACTCGCCATAACAACAAAAGTACCAGTAACGATTTTTAAACGACCAATTTTATCCGATAACGGTCCTAAAATAATACGACCTAATGTATTAAAGATTGCAACCATAGCCACCGCATTAGCTGCTGTTGCTGCGCTAAGTCCCACAAGTTGAACACCAATGTCTTTTACCATACCAATTAAGTATAAGCCACTCATACATGATGTAAATAACATTATAAATAATAAGTATACTTGTTTTGTGCCTAACATTTCTTTCGTTGTGTATTCCTTAGTTTTTGTTTCATGAACTGCTCCTTGATCTGCGGCTTGATGGATTAAACAAGCACCAATTACAATCATAGCTGTAACAATTAAACCCCAGTATATAAATGCTTGCGATACACCAACTGATTCAATCAACTGTGCATTAACATATTTAAAAATTAAGCTACCTGAACCATATGCAGAGACAGAAATACCAGCAATTAAACCTTTACGCTCCGGAAACCACTTTATTAAATTTGATAGTGAAGTGATATATGCTGTACCATCTGCATAACCTACAACAACTCCTGCTAGTACATAAAGCAATATTAATGAGGACGCTTGTGAACTAAGTATTAATCCTAGTCCTAATGCTAATCCAACTATCATAATAAGTTTACGAAGTCCCCATTTTTCTTGCAATTTACTCGCAAATAAAGTTGAAAATGCTAAAGAAAGACTAGTAATTGAGAAAGTTATCGCAACAGCGTTAAGACTCCAACCATATTTACTAACTAAAGGCTGATTGAATAAACTCCATGTATATATCGTTCCAAGCCCCATCTGTACTATAACTGTGCCAAGAACAACAAACCATGGATTAACAGTTGATTTTTTCATACCTTTCCGCCTCCTCTTTCTATTTCAATGCTATTCGCTAAATTTACTTTTTTTATGTTCATTTTGGTCACCTCTTTTGATTTAACACCTTCATTGTATAAGATGTTTCCGCCTATGTAAGCACTTACAAGATAGAGCGTCAAAAACATGGAATCAGTTACAGAAAACGAAGGACGAAATACAAAAAACTACTGATTAAATACATAAGTAGCTTTTATAATGTTTAGCTTCAATACAACTTACAACTGTTTTATCATCTTCTTTTATAAAAATTATGTCTCATGTTATACAATTGCTAAATTAAAATTTCCCTTTACAAGTAGAAAAAATTTTTATACTTCGATGTACCTTATTTTTTATAAAATCACAAATTTTTTTCCAATAAATAAAACTAAATATTCACTAATATATCTATCCGTGGTTTAATATATATAATAAAAAATATTTCTGTCTTTAAGGAGGTACTATGAAAGCAAACGTAGGGGATACTATACTTTTTCAACGAAACAATTTAAAGATTACAGGATCTGTACTAAAACTTTATACTGAATCGGTCTTAGTTGAAATTACAAATGTAAGCGGTGGTACTTTTGAATTTGATCGAACAATTGTAAATCATAAAAACTATAAAGTTTTAAATACAAATACATAAAACAACACAAAATAGCCCCTGCTCAACAGCAGGGGCCATTTTATATAAAAATATTTCACTAGTTTATATACCCTAAAACATTAACAATCTTACTCGCTTTTAAATTGTTAATATGATAATAAATTTCTAAACCTCTTCTCTCTGCTCGTAACACTTTACCCTTCATTTTTGATAAATGTTGTGAAACAGTAGATTGCGGAATATTCAGTAACTCTGTTAATTGTGTTACATTACAAGTTTTTCTCGTACTTAATTCATTTACAATTTGCAGGCGGATTGGATGCGCCATAATTTTTAAAATATCTACATCTTCTTCTGAAACTAAAGTTTTTCTCATTTCACTCGTATATGTTGTCATAAGACATTCCCCTTTTATATGAATTCCATATTCATAAGATCTATTTCCAAATTTTTTAAAACCCTTGATTAAAACTTTCATATAGAAATAAAAGGATTTTAAATTTTTAAAAACAGAACTTACATTCACTTTATTTATTTATTTGGTACATATACATAATACAATGTTAATATGTGCTCTATGTGAAGTTCGCATAAATTTGTGATGAAGATTTATTTAGCCACTCGCATCCTACTCATCTAATTACCCACTGCATAAAATCATCAGTTATTTTAACACATTTTAGGCGTTTGTATATACTATTTATAAAACAACTTTTATAAAGGGGAATTCATATGCCTACAGCGTTACAAGAAGAAGTCGAAGAAGCACGGGAAACATATGTCAGTCGTATCATCTTAGTTGGAGGATCCGCTTTATTTTTAGTAGGCGGAGTTATCTCGGCAATTTCAGCCTTTAAAACTTATAATCGTTTAGAGAATACGCCGCCTTCTACAGATAATTCATAGATATTTTATAAAATAAAACGTCGTCTCCAATGAAGAGACGACGTTTTATTATTCATACATATGACACTAAAAGTATCGGTAGGTTCCCTACTCCATTTTCTAGGCTTACTTCACCACAAACCTAGTCTGACTACACCCATCCTTCTGCTTCGTTACTTCTAATACAGCCGGCATTGCGTTTTTCAGCTCTTGTACGTGTGAAATGACACCGATAAATCGGCCTGATTTTTGTAAGTCAATTAAGGCATCTACTGCTTTCGTTAATGATTCTTCATCTAATGAACCGAACCCTTCATCGATGAACATCGTTTCGATGGAAATACCACCTTCATATGCTTGAATTACATCTGCCATTCCTAGCGCTAAGCAAAGTGATGCGTTAAATTTCTCTCCGCCAGATAATGTTTTTACATCACGTGTTTGACCAGTGTATGCATCGTACACATCTAATCCTAATCCACTTTGACGGTTTCTCTTTTCAACTCGCTCACTTCGTTTTAAATAAAATTGTCCATTTGATAATTTACGTAGTCGTTCGTTTGCGATTTGAACAATTTGTTCTAAATACTCAATTAGGATGTAACGTTCAAATGATATACGACTTTCGTTATCACCTTTCATTACTTCATATAGATCAACAAGTTCTTGGAAAGCTTTCTCTTCATCGTGAATTTGTTCGTCAATACGTCTAATGTTTTCATGTAAATCAGAAATATATGTTACCGCATTTTGCGCACGTTGACGTTTTTCTTTAATTATATCGAGATTAATTTCTAGTTCTTTTATGTGTTCACCTAAAGATGTAATATCCATATACTCTTTATATTTTAATTCTGATTTTAACTCTTCAATTTGTTTTGCAAGCACTTCGAGAGATGAATAATAACCTTGAATTTCTTTTTGTAACATCTCCATCTGGGCATCGCTTAATTTGGCTTCTTTATACGTGAATTGATCTGTAAACCCGCTTTGTTCTAGCTCTTTCATAAAGCGTGCGAAAGTTTCTTCTTTCTTCAATTTTGCACTTTCAAATTGATTAGAAGCACCTTTCTGTTCAGCTTGAATACGTATATTTTCATTTTGCCAATGCTGATACGCTTCCTGCACTTTCTTCCATTCGTCCTCCATTAACCTAAGTTCCTGCATAGCTTGGTCCAACTGTGCTTTCCAAGCTTGTACTGTTTGTAAGTTTTCTGGAATATTTCGTTTATCATGTTCATATGACGTACGAAGTTGCATGCACTCCATTTCTGTACGGTGCTGCATTGTTTCTACTTCCCGTTTTTGTTTCTGAAGTTCTTCTATTTTTTCTTCTACGCTTTTCATGTTCACAGCAATCTGCTTACGTGTTTCTTCACTTGCTTTTAACGTATTCACGTTTGCTGCTAATTGTTTTCCTTTTTGAACAAGTGCACTATATGTTTCAGCTAATTTTTCCGAGTTGTAGCCGCGCTTCACAACTTCTTCTATCACTTGTTCATATTGTAGTCGATAAAAATTCCATTTCTCCTCTACTTGCACATTTAATTTTTCAGCAATGTTCTTCTTATCTCTTAAATCGTTTAACTCTTTTTCATCGATCGCATTACTTTGCTCTGTAGCTTTTTGTGGGTGATTCGTACTACCACATACCGGACAAGATTCACCATCATGTAAATGAAGAGCTAGTATACCAGCTTGTTCACTTAACCAGCGGCGCTCCATGTTTTCATACGCACGAACTGCCACTTGCATTTTATTATTTGCCGCTTCTTTTTCTTGCTCAAATTTTTGTTTTTCTTGCCAAACATCATATGCTTGCTTTAAAACTTTTGCATCTTCTCGCATATTGGTTAGTTCTTCTACTTTAGCTACATATTGCTCAAGTGCTTGTTCTAATTGCTGCAATTCATCAGACATTCCCTGTTTTTGACTTGTATGCTCTTCTAGTTGTTGATCCAACTTTTGCATACTTTCTTTTAATTTCCCTATTTGAATTTCGGCATTTTGTAAATTCAGCTTTCTCTCAGCTAATGATTCAATGATCGCTTGTAACTCTTCTAATCTTTGAACAAGTTTTTTAGCCTCTTCTCGTTCAAGTTCTTTATTCTTTACTACTTCATACTTCTCCTGAGCAAGCTCAAAACTATTCATTATCTGTTCTTGTTTGACGATTATCTGTTTTAACAAACTTTCAGCTTTCTGCTCATTTTGCATCGCTTCTTCATACCATTGTTCAAATGGTAATAAGCGTTTTGCTTGTTCCGCACGTTTAAAGGATTTTTCTTTCCCTTCAATTGCTGCACGGTTCTCTTGTAAAGTGTTATATTTCTCATTCTTTTGTTGTAAATCTATAAATTTCTCATTTACAGATTTTGCTGCATGAAAACGTGTTTCTGCATCCTTTAATTGCTTCGTTTGAACATCTTGTTCTACTTGTAATTGCTCAACCTCTGCCTTATACACGGTTGTTTCTTGTTCTAACGCTTCTACTACTTGATGCGTATTTACATGTTCTTGTGCCACTAATGTCTCTAATAATGCTCCATCACGGATTGGTAATTTAAAAACATTACGGAAATAGAGCTCTCTCTCTTTTTGTTTTTCTTGCAAGACGTCTTTCCATTGTTTTCTCTTTTGATCAAGTAACTCACGCATTAATTTATAACGATCCGTTTTAAAAATACGACGTAAAATCTCTTCTTTGTTTTCCGTCTCAGATGTTAATAGTTTTCGGAATTCCCCTTGGGGTAACATAACAATTTGGCTAAATTGATGTTTACTTAACCCAATTAAATCTTCCATTTTTTTGTTTACGTCTGTTACATGAAAACGATCGACGGCTGGAACGTTTTCTCCATCAATAACTTCATATAATTCTACTGCATGTCCTGTAATAGTCTTATTCCCTTGTTTTTTATGTCCAAGTTGTCGTTTTATTTCATAGCGTTTCCCTTTTAACTGAAAGGTTAGTTCAACACTTGTATAAACATTATCATCAGCAAATTGACTTCGAAGCATGCTCGTATCACTACGTTCTTCTCCACTAGCCTCACCATATAATACATAACAAATCGCATCAAAAATCGTTGTTTTTCCAGCTCCCGTATTCCCAGAAATAGCGAAAATACGATGTTCTCCAAGATCTTCAAAATCGATTACTTCTTTCTGTTTATATGGCCCGAATGCTGTCATAATAAGCTGAATCGGTCTCATCCTCGTTCACCTTCCCGTTCTTGCACTGTTTGTAATACATCTATAAATAGGCGTTCTTTCTCTTCTGATAAATCTAACCCTTTCATTTCTTTATAGAAAGCCTTTAAAAGAGATAAATCATCCGTTTTATGTCTTGAAACAGTTACTTCATTTGTATCTGTGAGTTCTCGCCGTTGCATCGCTCTTTCAACGTGCATTGCATTTGGATATACAGATCGTATTTTCTCCATTGGCTGTAAGACAGGATTTCCGTCTAATAATTTTACAAATACGTAATCTTCACTTACTGGGTGCTGTAATAATTCATCTATTTTCGCTTCTACTGTTCGCATTTTACGACGTGGTAAAAGTAACCTTTTTTCAATTGCTACTTCACCGGTTTCATTCATTTCTACAATGTAATAACCTTTTTTATGTTTCTCTTCAGAAATAGAATAGGCAAGTGGTGAACCAGAATATCGAATCGTCTCATTACGTACAAAATGCGCTTGATGTAAATGTCCAAGCGCTGTGTAATGAAACTTATCAAAATAATGACTATTTACATATTCAGCACCACCAATTGAAAGTGGTCGTTCTGCATCACTTGTATTCTCCTCCGCTTCTCCTGAAGAAGTTATAAATGCATGTCCAACAAATACATGTCTAGCTTCTTTATCCATCGTTTCAGAGAGCTCATTCATAAAAATGCGCATCGCATCATCATGAGAACGTACGTCTTCATTTTTCAACACGTGTCTAACTATGCTTGGGTCTGCATACGGTATTAGATGGAAGTGAACCTCTCCATATTCATCATTTAGTACGACAGGTTCATACGGGAATTGAAATTGACCTACAATATGTAATCCCTGTTTTTTCATTAAACCACTTCCAAAATGGATACGATCCGGACTATCATGATTACCAGCTACTGCAATAACTGGTGTTTGTAATTCAATAACTATTTTTTGCAGCACATCATTTAATAAGTCTACTGCTTCTGTAGGTGGAATTGCTCGGTCATATAAATCCCCTGCAATAATTACGGCATCTGGTTTTTCTTCTTCAACCGCCTGTACAAACTGATCTAATACAATCTTTTGGTCTTCAGTCATATACACGCCATGAACAAGCTTACCTAAATGCCAATCCGCTGTATGAAATAACTTCATATTTTTCTACTCCTTTTAATTTACTGATTTTAGTGAAACGAGTTGATAGTTTATTGTAGTTTTTCCGTTCTCCCACTCTAGCTTCAATATCGTTGCACTTCCAATTCTTTCTTCATTTGATTTATATAAAGGCAATATTTCTTGAATTGTAAATAAGTGATAACCATCCAATATTAATTGAAATATATTTTCTTCAATATGTAATCTTACTTCTTTTTCATTTGAAATAATTTTTGTGTGCATCTCAAATTTCATGATAGATACAACCCCTTTTTATAATCTCTACATTTTAATAGTATAGTGGCTATGCAAGATTGACAAGTACATACACAGCAAAGTACACACTTTTCTATTGTTATATGTTTTATGTATTTTATATAAAATACGGTATGTGAAATTTTATATTTTCCCCAAAATAAAAATGTCTATTGTGACATCTTTATTTTTGTATAAAGTCTTTCATTACATAATATAGAACGGTAATTAAAACGATTGCGACGAAAAATGAGAACACTGCGACAATGTACCCATCTTTATTTAATAAAATACAGAATGAAATAGATATTATAAAAATCGGAAATACGAGACGTACTTTATCCTTCACTTCTTCTGTCGTATCTGTATGATGAAAATACTGCGTTATTCCTATCATTAAAAAAGACAAAATAATAACCGACAATAGTAAAGGTCCTGGCATTCCGATTTCTCCTTTCTCTATTTCTAATTCAGTGTAAAGTTTTTTATTACAATTGTACGATTCATTTTTTCTTCAAACACTCTTTTTAGAATTGATAATGAACAATTCACACCTATATAATAGCGCTTTTATTATTATAACTTCAAATAATTACACTTACAGTAATGTTGTAATATTCCCCCTTAGTCTCTGAAATCCTGCAAAGATAACTCGTCAAAATATGCGGTGACCAAATTAATATTTACCGTCAACTTTTGACAAAATTTATAAAGGACATTTCAGTACATATCAAGAATTAAGAATAAGAAGATATGTAAGGGAGGATGCATTATGACTGAACACGTTTTATTTTCTATTAGTGAAAACGGCGTTGCAACAATTACTTTAAACCGTCCAAAAGCACTTAATTCTTTATCTTATGACATGTTACAACCTATCGGACAAAAACTTAAAGAGTGGGAACACGATGAGCGTATTGCACTTATCGTGTTAAAAGGTGCTGGCACAAAAGGTTTTTGTGCAGGCGGCGACATTAAAACTCTTTATGAAGCGCGTTCCAATGAAGTGGCATTGCAACATGCAGAACGTTTTTTTGAAGAAGAGTATGAAATTGATACATATATTTATCAATATACAAAACCGATTATTGCTTGTTTAGATGGAATTGTAATGGGCGGTGGTGTCGGTCTTACAAATGGTGCGAAGTATCGCATTGTAACTGAGCGTACGAAATGGGCAATGCCAGAGATGAATATCGGCTTCTTCCCAGACGTCGGAGCTGCATATTTCTTAAATAAAGCACCTGGATATACAGGACGCTTCGTTGCTTTAACAGCATCTATTTTAAAAGCTTCTGACGTATTATTTATTAATGCTGCTGATTACTTTATGACATCTGATTCATTACCAGAGTTTCTTACTGAACTTGAAAGTGTAAATTGGCATAAAGAAGATGATGTACATACTAATTTAAAAGAAGTTATTCGTACATTTGCAACTGCTCCAAACTTAGAAAGCGAGCTGACTCCTTCATTAGAAGCAATCAATTCACATTTTGCTTTCGATACAATTGAAGAAATCATCCATTCATTGGAGAAAGATGAAAGTTCCTTTGCTCTAAAAACAAAAGAAACACTGTTATCAAAATCCCCTATTTCACTAAAAGTAACCTTAAAACAGTTTATTGATGGACAAGATAAATCCGTTGAAGAATGCTTCGCTACGGACCTTATACTTGCTAAAAATTTCATGAGACATGAAGATTTCTTCGAAGGAGTACGCTCCGTTGTCGTTGATAAAGATCAAAATCCGAACTATAAATATAAACAGTTAAGTGACGTTTCAGAAGAAGATGTGAATCGTTTCTTTAACTTACTTAATGCATAAAATGAAACTGTAATGCGTGGGTGTTTTGTTCATCCCCCACCTAACTTCTTTGCTTCAGCTAAATCTTGTGCGGTGGAAATCTTACTACCCGCAAATAGCGGGATAAAATCGAGGCTATATAGTAGTGTAATTACAGCTACTATATAGCCTTTTTATTTAATGATTTTTAATAAGATTTAATTTTATTAAATCCACTTTTGTGCTACACTAATTTTAATCAAATATTCTAAAAATAAAAAGGAGGGACGGCTATGATAGAAAATTATCTTCTTTTCATCATTATGTCTATTTGTCTTATCATTTTACCTGGTCCAGATACAGCAATGGCTACGAAAAATACATTGATTGCCGGTAAAGTCGGTGGAGTAAAAACAGTGTTCGGTACATGTATCGCGCTATTAATTCATACTTTAGCTGCTGTAATTGGTCTTTCTGCACTTATTGTAAAGTCAGCTCTTTTATTTTCTATTTTCAAGTACGTTGGGGCTCTCTATTTAATATATATCGGTATTAAAGCCCTTTTAGCAGTAAGAAATAAAGAAGGCGTAGATACAAATGATATATCTTTAAATAATGAAAACAAACATACTTCTTGCTTTCGCCAAGGATTTCTAACGAATTTATTAAATCCTAAGATAGCAGTCTTCTTTTTAACTTTTTTACCGCAATTTTTAAATCCAAATCATAATACATTTATTCAACTTCTTGTAATGGGCCTTACTTACCTCGTTTTAACCGCCTTTTGGTTTGCGTTTTATATATTTTTAATTGATAAAATTAGTGCTTTTATGAAAAAACCGAAAACGCAACGTTATATTCAAGGGCTAACAGGAATCGTCCTAATTGGATTTGGTGTTAAACTAGCTTTTGAAAAAAGTAATTGATAAAAACGAAAAACACCACTATTAATAGTGGTGTTTTTCATTTCACAACTAATTTGACAGTCTACTCTTTATTAAAACCAGCGCTCAGTTACAACTTTTTTACGTGTATAGAATTGAACGCCATCTGTACCATTTGTACCTAAATCACCAAAGAATGAAGCTTTATTTCCTGCAAATGCGAAGAATGCCATTGGTGCTGGAACATTTACATTTACACCAATCATACCAGCATCGATGTTATCACGGAATGTTTGTGCATGTTTACCATTTGACGTATAAATAACCGCACCATTTGCAAATTTAGATTGATTTGTTAGTTTAATACCTTCTTCTAAATCTTTAACACGTACAATGCTTAATACTGGAGCAAAAATTTCATCTTGCCAAATTTTCATTTCTTGATTCACGCCATCAAAGATTGTCGCACCTACAAAATAACCTTCTCCAACTTCTTCATTAATTTTACGGCCATCTACTAATAAAGTTGCCCCATCTGCTACACCACTACTAATATAGCCTAAAACACGCTCTTTATGAGATTCACGAATTAATGGTCCAACATAGTTATCTTCGTTAAAGCCATCGCCTACTTTTAATTTTTTCGTTTCTGCTACTAATACATCAATGAATTCATCAGCAATTTCATCCACTACTGCTACTACTGAGCATGCCATGCAGCGCTCTCCACTACTTGCAAATGCAGATCCAATTACACCTTGTACTGTTTTCTCAAGATTGCAATCTGGCATTACAATCGCATGGTTTTTTGCACCCGCTAACGCTTGTACACGTTTTCCGTGTTTCGTACCTGTTTCATATACGTAACGAGCTACTGGCTCAGAACCGACGAACGAAACAGCTTGAATATCTTTATTTTCTAAAATGCTATTTACAACATCTTTTCCGCCTTGTACTAAATTTAATACGCCTTTTGGGAAACCTGCTTCATAGAATAATTCTACAAGTCGCTCCGCTAAAAGTGGCGTTCTTTCCGATGTTTTTAATACGAATGTATTACCGCAAGCAATTGCAAGTGGGAACATCCATAACGGAATCATCATTGGGAAGTTAAACGGCGTAATACCAGCAACAACTCCGATTGGGTAGCGCCAAATTGATCCATCAATTCCACTAGCAATATTCGGCAGCGCTTGACCCATCATTAAATTAGGTGCCGATGTTGCAAGTTCCACTGCTTCAATACCACGCTGTACTTCACCTGTTGCATCCGTTAGCGTCTTACCATTCTCTAGCGTAATGATTTTCGCAAGCTCATCTTTGTTTTCTTGTAATAGCTGTAAATATTTATATAAATTTCTTGAACGATTCGGAACTGGTACTTTAGACCACGTTTCAAATGCTGCTTTTGCCGCTTCAACAGCTTTTTCAACATCTTCTTTTGGAGATAGTGGAACGTAAGCGATAATTTTTCCAGTCGCTGGATTTGGAACTGCTTCTACTTCCGTACCTGTCGATTCAACCCACTCACCGTTAATGTGATTTTTTACTCGTTTAATTTCAGTTGTAATCATTGTATTCTCTCCTTTGTATAATTTATTTTTGATTAGAAATTAATTGCTCGCTAACTTTCTTATATAAAGCAGCCATATCGTTTTCACCATATCCAGCTTGACTAGCTTCGTCATATACGTTTAATAACATTTCGCTTACCGGTAAATGGAGTTCGCTTTCCTTAGCTAAGTCAACTGCAAATCCTAAATCTTTCTTCAATAAGTTCACAGTAAATCCTGGCTCGTAGTTTTCAGGTGCTATAAAACTTTTAAAATTACGTTCATAAATTCTACTTTGACCGTAACTTACATTTAAAATATCAAACATTTTATCTAAATCCATATTGTTCTTTTTCGCTAATGTTAAAGCTTCACTCACTCCAGCTGTATAAAAACCAATTAATAAGTTATTAATTAACTTAACAGTTGTACCACTATCAATCTGCTCACTAACGTGGAAAATGTTCGCGCCTAGTACGCCCATGATAGATTCCGTTTTCTCATATACCTCTTTTGATCCACCAACCATAAACGTTAATGTACGGTTTTCGGCTCCGATTACTCCACCACTCACAGGTGCTGCTAAAAAGTCTACTTTCTTTTCCTTTGCAACTTCCTCTAATTGTTTGTTTAACTGCGGCGATACCGTACTTGTATCAATGAAAACTACATTCGAGTGACCATTTTCAAATAATCCTTCTGCTCCAAAATATACCGCTTCAACAGCACGAGGTGAAGGTAAACTTGTAAAAACTACATCACATGTTTCTGCTAGTTTTAAGATTGATAGACCGATAATTCCGCCTTCTTTTTCAAAGGACGCTTCTGCCTCTTTATTTAAGTCCACGCCATATACCGTGTAACCTGATTTAACTAGATTTTTTGACATCGGAAGACCCATGTTACCTAAACCGATAAAACCAATCTTTTTCATATCGCTTTCCTCCTATTTACACAATATATTTCCCACGATTTATAATAGCTTTCGCAATTTCTCTCTTCTTCATAAATACGTTCGTGTATAAAGGTACTAATAATTGACGGATTTCAGCTAAAATCACATGTCTATCTTTTTCTTCTGTGACAGCCGCTGAAAGTACAGAAATCGCCGCTTCTTCTACTTTACGATATCCTTCTTCACAAATAACATCCGTTATTTGTTGCTTCGTACGTTCTTTTTCCTCACCATTTTTACTTACTGCTTTTCTCGTACGTAAAAACGCTGATTCCATGACGTACACGTCCGTCAACATATTTGATATTACACGTGAATATTCTTGTTCTTGGTCGATTTTTAGACTTGGAGTTTTAGAGAGCGTTTTCAAAGATTGTTTCAACAATTTTTTCGCTAATAAAATGTAACGATGGTTTCTTTCGACATTTGCTACATCACTTTCTACTTCAGTATCTTCTAATTGTTCGATTTGCTTCATTAACATTTTGGCAACTGTTAATCTATTAATTTCGTTCGTTCCTTCAAAAATACGACTAATTCTAGCATCACGATACAATCGTTCTACCTCGTACTCTTGCATATAACCGTAACCACCATGAATTTGTACAGCTTCATCTACAATATAAGCAAGTGTTTCAGAAGCATTTACTTTATTTAGTGCACATTCAATTGCAAATTGAGACATTTTTTTCATAAGATCTTCATCGCTCTCATGAATTGCTTCATCAATTACACCTGCTGTACGGTAAGCTGCACTTTCGGCTCCATATGTAGCAATGATCATATTTGCAATTTTCTCTTGAATCATCGTAAAGTCTACTAATTCCGTTTGGAACTGTTTTCGCTCTTTTCCATATTGAACCGACAAACCAATTGCTTGTTTTGCTGTTCCAATATTTCCAAAAGCAAGTTTAAGTCTAGCAAAGTTAAGAATATTAAGAGCTACGTGATGCCCTTTCCCAACTTCCCCTAAAACATTTTCAACAGGGATGACAACATCTTCTAAAATAAGAGTCGCCGTTGAAGAACCTTTAATACCCATTTTCTTTTCTTCTAACCCAATGGATACACCTTCACATGTTCTTTCGACAATAAATGCTGTCATTCCTTTATTTGTCTTCGCAAAAACAACGTATACATCTGCCATATGAGCATTTGTAATCCATTGCTTCTCACCATTTAACTTCCAAGCTGTTCCCTCTTCATTCAATACTGCGCTCGTTTTTGCACTTAATGCATCCGAACCAGCATTTGGCTCAGTTAAAGCATAAGCCCCAATCCATTCTCCCGATGCGATTTTTGGTAAATATTTTTCTTTCTGTTCTTTCGTTCCGTAATATATGTAAGGCAATGTACCGACACCAGCGTGTATATTAAATGAAACGCTAAATGCACCAGCGTAACCCATTTTCTCTGCTACAAGACCTGAGACAGCCTTTCCTAACTCGAACCCGCCATAATCTTCTGGTACCTCAATGCCTAATAATCCAAGTTCCCCAGCTTTCTCAAATAATTGACGAGAAACTTTATAGTTATGTTGTTCAATATTCTCCATTTGTGGAACAATTTCTTGTTTAACGAATTGTTCTGTCGTTTTTGCGATTAAATCTTCATCACCTGAAAAATCTTCTGGTGTAAAGTAAGTATGATTTATATCTTTATTGAGTGAAAAAAATTCATCCCATGGTAACTTCGTTTTCTCCATATGTATCCCCCTATCATTCGGCTTTCATAGCTTTTTGCTTATGCTCGTCTACGATGAGTGGAATATCTTTTTTTGAAAATAGAAGGCGATGATTTTTCACATCAAGCATTTTATTTTGCCAAAGATGTATTTTCATCGCCTTCACTGCTTTATCTATTGATCTTCTGATAATACTGTTTTTGCAATACCAGTATCTAACTCTTCAAAGTCATGATATGAAATTGTTTCGTATAATTCACTTCTCGTTTGCATATTAGAAAGTGCATCTTTTTGAGAACCTGTTTCTTTAATCAAAGTAAACACATTTTCATACGCTTTCGCTGCAACGCGAAGTGAAGTTACAGGATAAATAACCATTTGAAAGCCCATATTCGCAAATTCCTCTGCACTATAATATGGAGTTTTTCCGAATTCAGTCATATTCGCAAGTAAAGGTGCATTTACCTTACTATTAAATAGACGGAATTCTTCCTCTGATTGAAGCGCTTCAGGGAAAATTGCATCTGCACCGGCTTTTACATATGCATTTGCTCTTTCAATTGCTTCATCTAATCCTTCAACGCCGCGAGCATCAGTACGTGCTACAATGTATAAGCTCGGTGCAACTTCTTTAATTGCTTTAATTTTTTGAACCAATTCTTCTGTAGTAACAAGTTTCTTACCATTTAAATGTCCACATTTTTTTGGTAATTGCTGATCTTCAATTTGGACAGCTGCTACTTTCGCTTCCATCATTTCTACAGCTGTTCTCGCTACATTTAGTACACCACCAAATCCTGTATCAATGTCAACAAGAACAGGTAAGTCTGTAGCTCTTACTAAATCTCTTGCTCTCTCAGCCACTTCAGTAGACGTCACGATACCTAAATCTGGTAACCCTTTACTTGCAGTATAAGCAGCTCCGGATAAATAAAGAGCTGAAAAACCTGTATTTTTTGCAACTAAAGCCGCCATTGCATCATGAGCACCTGGAATTTGCAAAATTTCATTTGCTTCTACTAAAGCTCGGAATCGATTCGCAAGCTCCTCTTGTGTTGACTGCTTTTTCACAACCCAAGCCATTCTAAATTCCCCCTATTATTAAATTAAGAATAGATCTACAAATTCGTTTACATTCATATTTTCTAGTTTTTCTTCATTTAAACAAACTTCATGAATTTGTTCTTGTTGCTTACTAGAATAATGACCTGCCATATTTGCAGTGAACTTTTGAACAACTTTTGGGATTGCTTCGTCTCTACGGAAACGGTGACCAAGTGGATATTCACATTCCACATTTTCTGTTACTGTGCCATCTTTAAAGTGAACTTGAACAGCGTTGGCGATTGAGCGCTTGTTCGGGTCAAGGTAATCTAAACTGTACTGTTTGTTTTCAACAACAACCATCTTATTACGTAATTCATCTACACGTGGATCGTTTGCTACTGCATCTTCATAATCGTCTGCAACGATATCTCCTTTTAATAAACCAATTGCCGTAATGTATTGTAAGCAATGATCACGATCAGCTGGGTTATTTAATGGACCTTCTTTATCAATAATACGAATTGCTGATTCATGAGTTGTAATTGTAATACGGTCAATTTCATCTAATCTCTCTTTAATTTCCGGATGCAACTTCACTGCACATTCTGCAGCCGTTTGTGCATGGAATTCTGCTGGATATGACACTTTAAATAATACATTTTCCATTACATATGACTCTAGTGGTCTTGCTAATTTTAATTCCTGTTTATTGAATAATACATCTTGGAATCCCCATCCTGGTGCAGATAGGGCCGTTGGATAACCCATTTCACCTTTTAGAGCAGTCATTGCAAGATGAACACCGCGGCTCGTTGCGTCACCTGCAGCCCATGATTTACGTGAGCCCGTATTTGGAGCATGACGATATGTACGAAGACTAGAATTATCAATCCACGCATGTGATAATGCATTAAAGATTTCTTCACGTGTTCCGCCAAGCATTTTCGCAACTACTGCAGTTGTTGCTACTTTTACATATAATACATGGTCAAGACCAACTCTGTTTAAGCTGTTTTCTAAAGCGAGCACGCCTTGAATCTCATGTGCTTTAATCATCATTTCTAATACTTCACGTACTTTTAAAGCTTCTTTTCCTTCTGAAATACGAACACGGCTAATATAATCTGCAACCGCTAAAATTCCGCCTAGGTTATCAGATGGATGTCCCCACTCTGCTGCAAGCCAAGTATCGTTATAGTCTAACCAACGGATCATACATCCGATATTAAATGCACCTTTTACTGGATCTAGTACATAAGACGTACCTGGTACACGTGTACCATTTGGCACGATTGTTCCTGGCACAACTGGTCCTAGTAATTTCGTACATTCTGGATATTGCAGTGCTAAAATTCCACATCCAAGTGTATCAAGTAATACGTAACGAGCTGTACTGAATGCTTCTGCACTAGTAACCTCTTTATTTAATACATAATCGGTAATCTCTTCTAATAATGCATCTTTTTGCTTAATTTCATTTGTTTTAATCATGCTATCCTTCCCTTTCTGTCGAAAATTCGTTATTATTAATGATGGGTGTCGGTCAAACACCCATCTGGCGGGCGGCGCTAACAACTCCCCAGTTGTTCTTATTTACTAAGTACATGTCGCTCGCCAATATAATTTACACGTGGACGGAACAAACGATTATTTGCATGTTGCTCAATAACGTGCGCACATAACCCCACTGTTCTAGAGCTAAAGAAGATTGGTGTATAAAGTTGAATTGGAATACCTAGCATCCAATATACTGGAGCTGCATAATAATCAAGATTTGGATAAATTCCTTTTTCTTTTTCCATAATCTTTTCTCCAGCTTCACACATTTCATATAGTGTATAATCACCTTTTACATCACATAACTGTTTTAAAGCTTCCTTCATCATAAGTGCTCTTGGATCCATCTTCTTCATATAAACACGGTGTCCAAAGCCCATAATTTTTTCTTTGTTATATAGTTTCTTCTGTAATAACTCTTCAAATTTCTCAACATTACCAGCTTCTAAAAACATGTACATAACCGCTTCATTTGCACCGCCATGTAAACTTCCTTTTAAAGATGCAACTGCACCTGTTAAAGCACCGTATAAATCTGATTGTGTTGATGCAATAACGCGAGCTGTAAATGTAGAGTTTGGCATTTCATGCTCACTATATAAAACAAGGGAACGATCAAAGATCTTTTCCTCAAGTTCAGTTGGTTTTTTACCAGTTAACATATAGAAGAAATTCGCACTATAAGATAATTCTTTAAGAGGTTCAATTGGCTCCTCATTATTTAAAATATGATAGCTATTCGCTACAATGTTTGGCACTTTACTTAACAGCTTGTACCCTCGGCTTTTATTCACTTCTAACGAGCGGTTTTCGATATCATTATCGTAACCAGCTAACGCTGACACACCTGTACGTAATCCATCCATGGGATGCGTCTCTTTAGGCAATGCCTTTAGTACGTTGAATACACCTTCTGGTACTGCATATTCTTCTTTTAGTTTCTTTTCAAGTGTTGCTTTTTCATCTTCATTCGGTAGGTGTTCCTCCAATAAAAGGTGCACAATGTCTAAATACTCTTTTGTTTTTGAGAGTTCGATTAAGTCATACCCTTGAATTACAATTTCACCTTTTACTGTGTCAAGAAACGAAATTTTCGTCTCCGCTGCCACTATACCATCTAATCCCGGGGAAAATTTTTCTTCAGCTTTCATCATTATTTCCTCCAATCCTAATAGATCTTCGTGCACATAACTGTAAGCCTTTACAATATTGTGAAACTACATTTCTACTTCAATGTATCAGAGTTTTTAGAAGATTTCAATTTATTTTATAATGATAAGTTTCCTACACTTTTCTTACTGTAACAATACAATTTTTTGAAAATAATTCTTATGTTTTATAAAGAAAGAATAGACTTCTTTGCGTATTTTAAAAAACAAGATATAAAGATTTTTCATGTAACACCGCCAAATATACAATTATTCTAATTTTATTTGAGAAATAAAAAAAACGAGCTATACATAAATACAGCTCGTTACTATATGATATTTATTTCACTATCTCTTAAATATAATTTTTATATAAAACTTATTCATTTTTAATAAAGTTATTATTTTACATAATTAAATTGAATTTCTTCCATTTCCTCATGATAACTTACAAATAAATCATAGTTTTGAAAATACCAAAGATCATCACAATCTACAAAAAATATAATACCTTCCTTCTCAACTGACACTATTTCTCCATCTGGTTTCTCAGCAACAACCCCTAAAGAATATCCGGGCTGAATTGAACTATCCCCTCCGTACCTTACAGTAACACGTACAGATTCACCGTGCTTTATACGTAATTCTTCCTGGAACCATTGCAGAGCTTTACGATCAATTGAAATTTCCAGCTTTATTCCTCCAGTTTACACAAACTCTTTTTTTCCTAATCGTTGTTTTACAAAGAAGACGAAAATAATTAAGGCTATCAATGCTGAAATTGCACTCCCTGAAAATAAAATACGATAACCAAACATTTGTGAAACAACTCCAAGTACAATAGCACCTAACCCGATTCCTAAATCAAACGCTGTAAAAAATGAAGCATTTGCAACTCCTCTTTTACTCGGATCGACAATTGTAAGCATTGCCGCTTGCAAAGCTGGCTGCGCTGAACCAAATCCAATACCGTATAATGTTGCTGCGATAATTACACCTATCAAACCATTTGAAATAGTTAAAACAACTATAGCTAAAATAGTAATACATAATGCTGGGAGTATGATGAATACTTCTCCACACTTATCTAATAGTTTCCCTGAAATTGGTCTTACAATTGTTAATGCAATTGCATATACAAGAAAGAAAGTTCCCGGATTTACATGAATTGATGATGCAAATAACGGTAAAAAGGTTGTTATTCCTCCATATGCAAACGATAAAAAGAATACTACAATCGTGATTGTTAATACGGATTTCTCAAATAGCTGAATTTTTCCTTTTTCTTTTTGTAGCGTAAATGGCATCTTCGTTATTAGTGATAATACGACTGCCATAAAAGATAACAACGTCGCTAATAAAAATAGACCATTAAATGAATAATTTTGCACAACCCATAATCCAATCATAGGTCCGATGGCCATTGCAATTGTCATCGCCATCCCGTACCAGCCCATTCCTTCTCCACGGCGTGAATCTGGAATAATATCAGTTATTGCTGTTCCAACAGCTGTTGTAGAAACAGCCCATGTTACTCCGTGAATAACACGTAAAACAGCTAAAAGGACAATAGTCGATGCTATATTATAGGAATACATCGTTAATCCAAAAAAGATAAGTCCGAAAATAATAAAGGATCTTCTACCATATTGATCTAGCATTCCTCCAATAATCGGTCGTATTACTACAGCAGCTATCGTAAACATCCCCATCATGAGTCCAACTTGCGATTCATTGCCACCTATCTCTTTAATAAAGAGCGGTAGCGTTGGAACAAGTAAATAAAATCCTGTAAATAAAAATAACATTGCGAAAGTCATTTTAATAAATGATTTCGTCCATAATCGTTCCATAAAAATACCTCCATACACTCGTAAAATATTACGATTAACAACCTCATTGTACATTTTATTGATCTCTTTTCCCTCCGCAAATAGACGTATCTTTTCATATTAAATAGTCCACCATCAGCTTACATTAGTCTTAAGACTTTGTACGCATGTTTTAAACGAAAGTCCTATATATGTACCTTTATACGTGTGAAAAGAATATACTAATTTATTAACACAACTTAGGAGTGAATATTTTATGTGGGTATCATTAAGAGTAACTGCCGTAGTTCCTTCGACTCCTGGGATACATGTTCCTGCAGTTCATACAGCTAGCTCCGATGTAGGAATTGAACTTCCCGCAACTTGGCAACAATATCAAATTCCCGGTCAAGTTACCCCCTCATTTTGGCATCATGGTGCACACCCAAGTAGTACTACCATTTATAGCCATAGTTATCCTCCACTACCTCCGACTCAAGTCTTTTATCATTTCCCTTCAATTTATTTCCAAAATTTTTATGGTACGTTTAACATTTAATAGCTATCACTGTATTACCCTACATCTTAATAAAGCGAACCTTTAATCCAGTTTCAACATAAAAAGTCGAATTTCTTAAATAAGAAATTCGACTTTTTTATTGTTTTCCAAACGAAAGTAACCGTTAAAGAAAGACATTTATTAAAGACTTGAATATAATTCCCACTTATTTAATGCTTTATGTAATCCATTACAGTTAGTCCCTTTCCGGAATAACCCATACATACAATCATTTCTCTCTTTACGTTACATTTCACATAAACTACATTCACTCTTTTTCTTCTATCCGGCCCTTAACATAAAATTTTCTATAGCAAAATGAAAAAAGCACTTAAGATTGTAAATTCCCACAAATCTTAAGTGCTTTTTTGAAAACTTTTCTATAAATTTTTCTTATTGTCCATTATTGGCAGGAACCTCTCCTGCATTTCCACCATTATTTGGTTGTACTGTTGCAGGTGGGGTTGGAGTTCCTTGACCTCCATCATTATTCGCTGGAGGTGTCGTTCCTTGACCTCCTCCGCTATTTGCTGGAGGTGTCGTTCCTTGGTTTCCTCCGTTATTCGCTGGAGGTGTCGTTCCTTGACCTCCTCCGTTATTCGCTGGAGGTGTCGTTCCTTGGCCTCCTCCGTTATTCGCTGGAGGTGTCGTTCCTTGGCCTCCTCCGTTATTTTGTTCATTTTGTTTCTTT
>NZ_JAKUFQ010000077.1:0-27884 GCF_022663475.1 Bacillus cereus group sp. BfR-BA-01382 | reverse complement strand
CATTTACAATTCCCATTATTTTTTCAATTTGATCTGATGCTAGCCCGTCAGTTAGTCCTCTTAACACTGGAATACCGCCTGCTACGCTCGCTTCATAACATAAATCACAATCATTATCATTTGCCAGTTGAAGAAGCTCTGCACCATATACAGCCATTAAATCTTTATTTGCTGTTACGACATGTTTTTTATTTTCTAAAGCCTTAACAATATGCTGTTTTGCTTCTTCAATTCCGCCCATTACCTCTACTACAATATCAATATTTGAATCATTTAGAACTTCATCTGCATGACTTGTGACTGCAATTCCGTCAATACAAACATCGCGTTCTTTTTCCAAATCACGTACAACGACTGTTTTCGCTTTCACTTCGTATCCTGTATCAAGAGCGATTTTTTTATAATGTTCTTTCAAAATATGAACAACACCACTTCCGACCGTACCTAAACCTAATACCCCAACATTTATAACGTTATTCATCTTCTAATCTCCTCCTACAATTTTATTATTTATCTCTATCAATCACCTTGCTCTGCTTTTTAATTATGCAGGTGGTGGTTATTTCCATACGTATAAATAGTTTCATGTTACCGCACCTCCCTTCAAAGTAATAAAAAACACACTCATCCCTAGGAAAGGGACGAATGTGTTTTCGTGGTTCCACCCTTGTTCCAACCTAGGCGTATTTCTCCCTAGATTGCTCAAGTTCAGATAACGGCTGATTCCGTCAATAATTACTAGATTACTCGTTCACTATTGAAGTTCAAAGGTGGTAAAATCATTTCTCGTGTTAGGAAGCTCACACCCTTGGCTTCCCTCTCTGTAAACCGTAAAAATGATTCCGTGTCCTTATCGTTACTTTTTCGTTCATGTTTATTTGTTAACTCATTATACTCGCATAAAAAACAAAATCAATACTATTTTTTAATTATTTTAAATTTTCAATCTCTAAGGTCGTAAAAAAACACACTCATCCCTAGGAAAGGGACGAATGTGTTTTCGTGGTTCCACCCTTGTTCCAATCTAGACATATCTCCTTCTAGATTGCTCAAGTTCAGATAACGGCTGATACCGTCAATAATTACTAGATTACTCGTTCACTATTGAAGTTCAAAGGTGGTAAAATCATTTCTCGTGTTAGGAAGCTCACACCCTTGGCTTCCCTCTCTGTAAACCGTAAAAATGATTTCTTGTCCTTATCGTTACTTTTTCGTTCATGTCTATTTGTTAACTTATTATAGTTATCAACTTTTTAAAAAGCAAGCCTATTTTTACTAACTATTTTCAAGAACTTTTTTTATTATATTTTACAATAGCATTATGCAACCGCCACTCAATTTATCTATTTTGTTATTTCTCCAGTTTGTAAATCAACGGTTCGTATATAAATTCCCCATTCTAAAACCCGTACATATCCGCTCCACAAAACTATATCAATAAAATTTTTAATACAATCTTTTTGTATAACTTTCTTCTAAAGAACGTGCAACATCTTCTTCTGAAGTATTCACTTTCGCATGCTCCAGTAACATTTTTGCTGCTGAAGGTAACTCTTTTTTATTTAACCAAGATTCTGGATCCCACATCTTAGAACGAATAAAAGCTTTTGCACAATGAATATAACACTCTTCTATTTCAACAACAATTCCAAGCAATGGATTACGTCCATTCGCCTGCATTTCTTTCAAAACTTCTTCGTCGTTTGTAATATACGCTCGGCCATTTATTCTGAGTGTCTCCCCAAGACCTGGAATAAAAAAGATTAATCCTATACTTGGATTGGAAATAATATTCAAAATGGAGTCTATACGGCGGTTTCCTGGTCTTTCCGGAATAATAATTTTACTATTATTTAATATGTAAACAAATCCAGGTGCGTCTCCTCTCGGCGAGGCGTCACACTCCCCCAACTTATTTGCAGTAGATAATACTAGAAAAGGAGATTTAGAAAGAAAATCTATGCAATGGTGGTCTAATGATGAAATAACTTTTTTCAATGCTCGCTCACTTGGTTGCCCCAATATTTTCCGTAACTCTTCCTCTGTTGAAATAATCGATTTTATTTCCATACGCTCTATCTCCACTTATAACCACTCCTTTTTCTTTATTTTCCCAAAATTCAATACAAATATTGTATAATAAAATTTGAGGAAAGGAGAATTAAAATGACAGAGTGGTTAACAATATTTGATCCTGAAAGAAATACACTTGGGAAGAAATTACGTGACGAAGTGCATCGTGACGGTGATTGGCACGAAACATTTCATTGTTGGTTTGTAGAAAAAGATAATGAAGATATGTTCTTATATTTCCAATTACGCTCTAAAAATAAAAAAGAAGCTCCATGTATATGGGATATTACTTCAGCTGGACATATTATGCATGATGAAGATGTACAAATTGGTGGCCTTCGTGAAATCGAAGAAGAATTGGGGCTTTCCTTTCAAACTACTGATTTAATATACAAAGGCATCTTTAAAATAGATTATGAAATTTCAAATCTTACTGATCGTGAATTTTGTCATATGTATTTTCACAATGTCAACAATCCACTTCCATTCGCACCAGGTGAAGAAGTAGACGATGTGATGAAAGTACATACAACTCCTTTTCTACAACTATTAAAAGGAGAGATTTCATCTTTAACGACGATTTCAGTCCTAAAAAATAAACCGATTACGATAACATTTGAAGATATTTATCCGTATGATCTTGCATACTATGAATTTGTTGTTGAACAAGGAAAAGAACTACTAAAAAATAATAGTTTGTAAATATAATAGGACTCCTATCTATCGTTGACTGAGAGTCCTATTTTCCTTATCATCATTGTTCAATTGTCTTTAATCTCTTCTCTACTCGCCTAAATAAGTGAATGATTAACAATACCATGACCGCCATAATCACTGCTGTTGTATGTGGATATCTAAACAGTATACTAATAATACTTCCAATTAACATCATGATGAATCCGTTTTGCTTCATCACTTCTGCACTATACCTATTACCCGCATCCCATAATTCCTTATTTTTCATGGATCGTTTCGTACGATAACCATATGCTGCGTTAATATCCGTTGGTGGATTTTTTTGAAGGATAATTGCAGCAAGTATAAATATAACACCGATCAATATGCTTATTCCTACGTTTACTAATGCATAGATCAATTATACCCCCCCTAACTTACACCCTCATTATACGACACGACCCCTTTTTTTCCAATTTATAACGCATTCAATTTCTTTCTTTTGATGTCTGGAACATACTCGGAAGTGTTACAAAACGTGCCCCTTTCGTTTTTAACTGCGGAATGATTTTGTCTAGTGCATCTACAGATCCTTGTAGATGCCCACCCGGTGTTGAATGCTGAAGGATGACACTTCCTGGAAATGAATTCCCTAATACATTATTTGTAATCGTATCAGCGCTTACACCTTTCCAATCAACTGTATCAACACTCCACTGTACAATCATAAAATTTTGCTCTGTCGCCCACTTCAATTGATTTTCAAGTATTTCACCGTATGGCGGACGTATAAACTTTGGTGCATAACCAGCTAAACGATTTAATATTTCTTCTGTTTTTATAATTTGATTACGGTACTCATCCTCATTTACTTTCGCTAAATTTGGATGACTATACGTATGATTACCAATTACATGCCCTTCATTTGCAATACGCTTTACTACGTTCGGAAATTTTTCTGCGTTTTCACCAAGTAAGAAAAAAGTAGCTTTTACATTATGTTGTTTTAACTTATCTAATATTTTTGGCGTGAATTCTGAATCTGGTCCATCATCAAATGTAAGAGCTACTTCCGCTTTATTATACGGTCCTGAAAATGCGTACGCATATTTTTCAACCCATGAAAATGGTGTCCACGATCCACGATCATCTACTTTCATTTGTACTTCATAGCTTTGAGGGATATATGCGTATGGCAATGCGCTTATATATTCTCCATAATAAAGTGAGTTATATGGCATATAAGCATACGAAACATCTCGTTCTAGTCCCCATTGATATGGAGCAAACATTTCTGGCGAATAAAAATAATACATGATAAAAAACCTCCCTAAATTTTCATATGTGATTCATCTGCACTTTGTTAGAGAAATTGTTATTCATAAACAAAAATAAGACTGTCCTTAATTAGGACAGTCTTACTGCTTTATATTATTAATAAATTGATGTACTATCTTTTGGCAAAGCTTTCACATGTTTTAAATAGTTCGTCACTTTATCATCATCTTGCGGATATTGATATTCATATGTGTTAGCAATTTCGTTCGCCACTTCTCTAAATAAATCACCCATAACAAAGAATGACTCCCATATATTTTCATATTCTGCATTAGAAAATGTCCTTTTAAATTGCTCCCACATATCTTCTTCAATATATTGCTCGAAATGCTTTCCAAACTTCCCTGTATTAACTGTAAAGTCTGTTTTCATACCAATATACCATTCTAGCATTACGATGAACATATCTCGCACTGGTCCTTCAAGCATTCCTTTTGCATAAGAAAGTTCCTCTCGCCATAACCCTTTTGCGATATTCGTACTACACCACCAAAATTCATTACAACAATCTAAAAACTCTTTTTCTGTAGGCTTTTTTACTAAGTAATCTTTATCACTTGCTGGTGGGAATTCTTCCAGACAATTATCTTTATCAAGAAGCAGTTTACTTAAACTATCTTGTCCAACGAACTTTTTTATTAACTCAACTGGAACTAGCGTTAAATCAATCCGATTCCCATCCATGAACTGCATTAAATACGGAAACTTTCCATCTTGATCTGGTTGAACTAACGACATTTCTTCTGGCATTTGTACTATCATTATTTCTCCAAATCTATGAACCCAATTATGATTAGACGTAAAAGATTGTATATCATTTACAACATACATAATATCATAGTCTTGAAAACAATCTCTTTTCACATTTGGATTTACACGCGATCCATTCATGATAACTGCTCGAATTCTTTCATCCTCTATTGCTGTATTTATAATTACGTCTAACATTTCTTTTTCAGTTCTCATCTACTCACAACCTCCAATTTTTTAATATATAATATAGTGCTATACTGGAGGGCCACGAGCTAATCTCGTTATACACGATACATGTTATAATTTTTCAAACATCTTTTTCATTCCATCTGTCTCCTTACATCATTCTTTTACGATTGCCATTACAAACCCATCGTATCCCTTACTTCCGACAGTTTGAAGCGCTGTAGCTAACACGTGGCTCTGCAGCTATTAATTCATAGAAACGACGTATCCCTTGTACACGAGGATAGTTACTAGTATCATTAATAACTTCTCCTTCACGTACTACATTATCTCCAATAATTACGGTACCAGGGCGTGATAGTTTCAGTGCCCATTCAAAAATAAGTCGGATTATTTTGTTTATCAGCATCTATGAAAATAAAGTGAAACTTTAATCAGTGGGGGGACATCCCCACTGATTATTAGTTGAACCAATCGGGCGTTTACGGGCAGTTGATCTCCCACCTAACTTCTTTGCACCAGCCGACCTTTGAGGTGGGAGTCTTACTGCCCGTTAATGCGGGATAAAATCAAAAGGTTCATACTTCTCATTTTCTATTTGTTGTAAAGAATCTAACGCTAATCCTGTTCGTATTTCAATTTTATCATTCAAATTAGCACGTTCAATATTGCTACGTGCAATTTCTGCATGTTTTTCATTTGCTTCCAATGTAACAACTTGGCCTCCAGATGGTAAGCCCCTTGCAATCCATATCGTGCTATATCCGCCTAGAGTACCAATTTCCAAAATGTTTCGAGCTCCTTGAATTTGTACTAATAGTTGTAAAAACTTCCCTTGCGTTGGCGATACATCATGTGCCGGTAAATTAGCTGCAGCATTCGCTTGAAGGACCCTTTCTAATGTAGAATCTTTCGGTATTAATACATCACTCATATATTGATCAACAGCCGTCCATTTCTCAATTGTACTCATGTAAATACCATCCCTTTCAATTTCCCAACGCTTTCTACCATTCACTTTTAATTATACTGAAAATTCTGTCTCTAATACAAAAAATAAAGAAGGGACATCTCCCCCTTACAGAATAGATATCCCTTCTTTTAAAGTTAAATTTAATTCCTATGGATTAGTAGACCAAAGCCCAGCAGATTTAATAAATGTACGTTTATTTAATTTTAGCTGCGCTACGATAAATTCTGCAATATCTTCTGCTTGCATTACTTTATCAGGGTTTCCATCAGTTAATCCTAAATCTACAGCCATATCAGTTGCTACTGTACTTGGTGTTAAAGCTGTTACACGAATGTTATGCTTACGAACTTCCATCGCTAACGATTCAGTTAAACCAAGAACACCAAATTTAGAAGCACTATATGCACTTGTTACAGGTGCACCTTTTTGTCCTGCTGTAGATGAAATGTTAATGATATCACCAGATTGTTGTTCAATCATGCTCGGTAAAGCAGCACGAGTTGCATAGTATACACCCATTAAGTTTACTTGAATGATTTTTTCCCAATCAGCAACGTCTAGTTCTAAAAACTTACCAAACTTAGAAATACCAGCGTTATTAATTAAAATATCGATAGATCCTAAACCATTTTTTAACGTTTCAATCGCAGTAGTCACTTCTTCGTATGAAGAAACATCAGCAGTTGCAATAACAGCTTTTACGCCTTCTGCTTCTACTTCTTTCGCTACAGCTTTTAAGTTTTCTTCTGAACGAGCTAATAGGCCTACATTTACGCCTTCTTTCGCTAATGCAATTGCGACAGCGCGACCAATCCCTCTACCTGCTCCTGTAATTAAAGCATTTTTGCCTTGTAATAATTCTGCCAAGTATAACACTCCTTAATCATCTCAGTTATGTATTATATTAAAATTGTATCTATGTTTATGTAAAAAGGCAATGATGCACTTTCATGTGCGTAGGTTACTTGTAGGTAACTATAGAAAATTACTATGCATTCATTGCACGTATTTATCATTATTCATGCAAAATAAAGACACCCTCCTCATAAAAGAGTGTCTGCGTATGAAATAAAAAATGGTTCTTTATCACTACACTATTTTTCTTCATAATTAGGAATACACACAATAAATTCTGTTCCATTTCCTTCTTCACTCTCTACTTTTATCTCTCCTTGATGAAGGTCGAGTACTTTCTTTACAATAGCTAAACCTAAGCCACTTCCTCCATAGGCACGATTTCGTGAAGAATCCGCTTTATAAAAACGCTCAAAAATATGTTGTTTCTGTTCTTCAGATATACCAATTCCTGAATCACGGATACGCACTTCCACTACTGTTTCATGTTCCTTTAACTGAATAATAATCGTACCACCGCTTGGAGTAAATTTAATACTATTATGAATTAAATTAATCCACACTTGACTCATACTTTCTTGATCAGCAATAACATGTACTTTTTCTAAATCTAGTTCTAACTCAATTTCTTTTTCAGCCCAGAGTGGTTCACTATTTAACACAATTTGCTTTAACTGCTGATCTAATCGATAACTCACTCTTTCTGGTATATACTCTTCTGATTCTAAAAGAGTTAGCTTTAATAAGTTTTGACTTAGTTTAGATAATCTCGTTGTTTCAGTTTCAATAATGGTAAGATAATGCTTTCTTTTTTTCTCAGAAAGATTATCGTCTTGTAGTGCTCTAGCAAATCCTTTTATAGAAGTTAATGGTGACTGTATTTCATGAGAAACATTCGATACAAATTCTTGTCTCATTTTCTCCATCGTATTCAGTTCATCTGTCATATCATTTATACTTTTTACGAGCACGCCAATTTCTCCATCATACTTTTCTTCATTTCGTATTTTTACGGAGAAATCTCCTTTTGCAATTTTTTGTATCGGTTCAATAATAGTCCAAATCATTGCCTCTCGTTTTGGCCTCATTAATATTCCAATTAATGTCCAAATAAGAATAATAAATACAAAACCGACCATATCACTAATTAGAAAGGCAACAAACGGCGATACGTTTACGTCAAAAGCATTCAATATACTAGTTGCTACATAAAATGCAATAGACCAAATGATAGTAAGAAAAGAAAAGAGCGCTAATATCGCTCCAAATACTTTCAGCATCTTCAACTTACTCATTCGTTTTCCTTTTCTCATTTACTTACCTCTAAGCGATACCCTAATCCTCTTATTGTTTTAATACTAAATTTCGACTGCTCTTCTTGAAACTTCTCACGTAACCGATTAATATGAACGTCTAGTGTACGTTCATTCCCTTCAAAATCATATCCCCATATTTCTTCAATTAATTGCTCTCTCGAACAAGTTCTTCCCGATTTAGACCCTAAAGTAAAGAGCAGCTCAAATTCTTTTAACGGTAACGTAACCGTTTGTTCTCCAGATGTAACTTCGAATGTTTTACGATTTAATAATACATTTCCAACTTGAATCGATTGTGAAACTGTAATTTGGTAACGTTTCAATAATGCCTTTACTCTCACTACTAGTTCTATAGGGTCAAATGGCTTTACAAGATAATCATCTGTCCCAAGGTGAAATCCTTTTACTTTTTGTGATGTTTCCCCTTTGGCAGTTAGCATCAGAACCGGGATATCATAGTATTTTCTTAATTCAAAACATACATCAAATCCATCCATATTTGGCATCATGATATCAAGAATAACCATATCGATTTTTACGTCATCCATTTTCCGAAGTGCATCTACTCCATCGATTGCCTCATATGTTTGAAAACCTTCTCGTTCTAAAAATACAGAAACGAGTTCCCTAATGTGTGGATCGTCGTCTACTATTAAAATTTTAGGTATCAAAGGAACCATTTCCTTTCTACTTAGCATCTAATATATTTTTTTAAATGAATCATCAGTGGAGTAAAATCCCACTGATGATTCATTTTATAATGCACCCTCTTTAATTTTCAATTGTTGCGTTGCAAACTCGCGATACATATCATGCGTCTGTAATAATTCATCATGCGTACCACTACCTGTAAGATTCCCTTTTTCAATAAAGATAATTTTATCTGCATCTACAACAGTAGAAAGTCTATGCGCGATCACTAACGTTGTTCTGCCTTTCATTAAGTTATTTAACGCTTTTTGAACGACAGACTCAGATTTACTATCTAAGCTTGAAGTTGCCTCATCGAGCATAAGAATTTGCGGATTTCGAAGTAACGCCCGGGCAATGGCAATTCGCTGTCTTTGTCCACCAGAAAGCTTCACACCGCGTTCTCCAACTTCTGTTGCATAACCGTTTGGTAAGTCATGAATAAATGCATCAACATATGCCATTGCTGCTACTTTTTCAATTTCTTCATCCGTTACTTCGCCTTCAACGCCGTAACAAATATTATCACGAATCGTTCCATCGATTAACGGACTATCTTGTGATACGTAACCAATTTGACGTCGCCATGACTGTAATGAATAACTCGTAATTGATTCTTTTCCTAATTTAATGGCACCGCTAGTTGGCTCATAAAAACGTTCCAGTAATGAGAATAACGTTGTTTTCCCACTACCACTTGGTCCTACAATCGCTGTCACTTTTCCAGATTCAATTGTGAAATCAATATTTTTCAAAACTTGCTCTTCTTCGTTATACTCAAAATGTACATTTTCAAGAACGATCGGCTGCTTAGCATTTGTCACTTTCACACCAGTTTCATGATCTTCTACTTCATATTCTAAAATCGTACTAATTCTTTCAGTTGCACCAATTGCCTTTTGAAATTGTGTAAAGAACATAGATAATTGACTCATCGGCATTATAATTTGAACTAAATACAAAATAAACGCTACAAGTTCACCAGTTGTTAATGCACCGCTAGAAACTCTCATCCCGCCATATCCTACGATAATAACAAGTAGTGCCATTAAAACAAACGACATAACTGGCGAAATTAATGCTTGCACTTTTCCTTCTTTCAAACCAAATTGTAATAACTTTTGTATACCTGTATTACCCGTTTCATATTCTCTTTTTTCTGTATTTGAAGATTTCACTAAACGAATTTCTGATAACACTTGCGTTAACACACTTGTAAAAGATGCCGTTTCATCTTGAAGCGCTTTTGAAATCTTATACATTTTTCGTCCAAGTGGAACTAAAATTAATACAGACAACGGAATAACCGTTAAAAGTAACGCAGTCATTTTCCAATCTAACACAAATAATACAATTAACGATCCAACAATTGAAATACCACCTGTTAATAAGTTTGACAAATGCTCAGAAATTAACGTCTTCACAACACCTGTATCATTCGTCATACGGCTAATAGTATCACCTGTTCTATTTTGATCGTAATAAGATACCGGCAAGATAAGTACCTTTTTCCACAAACGTTCTCTTAGTCCCGCTACAATTTTCTGCCCAATATAATTTAGTAAATATATAGACAACCCTGCCGCAATAGTTTGCATTACAAAGAAAGCAACTAACCCAACAATTTGTCCTGCACTAATTGAAGAAAGCGAAAAATTATCTACTAATCCTTTTGTCAGCATAGGAATAAATAAACTCGCTCCCGTAGAAAGCAAACTCATTAATAACGCAAAAACTAAAATTCCTTTCGGAGGATTTGTATCTTGAATAAGGCGTAAAAACTGCCTCCAGCTCCCTTTTTTCTTCATTTCATTTCTAACTTCCATTCCTGTTCATCTCCTCGTGTTAAACCAAACTGTTCTTTCTAAAATTAGAATACGATACAAATGTAAACTGAATGTAAACACACTTTTTCTATTTTTACAAAATATACATAAAAACTCATCTTTACAACAGATATAAACATCTGATATTATTACCTGGTACTTAATATTATTCTATGTAAATTATAGATAAATAATTTAAAACACGATATAAAAGTTAGTGAAAGGAGTATCCTTTTTGCAAACAAATATACTTTCTGAAAAGGAAACAATTATTTTTATTCATGGATTAGTTGGCAATCGTCGCGCCTTCAAAAAGGAGCAAAAACGATTTTCTGCCTCCTACAACATTATAACTTATGACTTATTAGGTCACGGTGATGATAAAGGAGAAGCAATCGACTTTTCATTACAGCGCCTCGTAGATCAATTATTAAACTTATATGAACAAGAAGGTATTAAAAAAGCTCATATTTGTGCGCTAAGTTACGGCTGTTACATTTCTACAATTTTTGCACAAATGCATCCAGAAAAAGTATTAAGTATTTGTCATATTGGAGGACATTACAATAACCCTTCTCGCTTATATAACGTATTCCAAAAATTTTGGGAGAAACGAGGAGATGAATACTCTAAATGGCTCTCTCAATACGCAAATACTATTTTTCCAAGTGGTATACTAAAATCAAATCCGTTTGCAGTCATTTCAAGAAATATTTACTACCGTTTCGGATTACAATTACATTCATCCATTATTGCCCAGTCATTACGACATCGGTTAGAATTCGATTTAAAGTCTAAATTAAAATCACTTCCTCACCCTATACTATGGGTAATGGGAGAGCATGATCATCTCTATAAATCTTGTCTATTTGATTTGAAATCTATTTTACCTAACGTTCTATACAAGGAAATACCTTTAGCAGGACATGCAGCGAACTTATTTCGTCCTAACTATTTCCACGACTTATATGATCGATTTTTAAATGGAAAGTTAAAATAAAAACTATTAAACTTCCAATTTATTCAACTATAAAAAGGCTTCCCAAGTTTCCTTGGAAAGCCTTTTCTCTATACGAAAAGTATATAAAACTACTTTTTCTTAGTATGCTTTTGTGTAACCTAAAATGTGCTTGCTCCAGTAAGAGTTACTTACAGAACTAATACGTACACCAGTTGCATCTGTTTCTGCACTAATGAACTGACCGTTTCCTAAGTAAACACCCATGTGAGAAGGACCTGATTTATAAGTATTTTGGAAGTATACTAAATCACCTGGTTGTGGATTGCTAGTTTTTGTTTTAGAGCTCCAGTATCCAGCAACTGTTTGACGAGCGCCTTTATGACCAGTTTGATTTAATACGTAGTGAATGAATCCACTGCAGTCAAAACCAGCAGGTGTTGTACCAGCAGTTCTGTATGGTGAACCATTTAAAGATCTAGCGAATCCAGCGATTGAAGATGTATCTCCACCTGTTGTTGGTTTTTGTACGTCTTTACCTGGTTGTTGAACGTTATTTGTAACGTTATTGTTATTGTTATTTGTAACGTTATTTACTCCGCCTTTTACAAACTTAACGAAGTCTGCACTTACGTAACCTGTGCGGCCGTTATGGTTAATTTTGTACCAACCATTTTCAGCGCCAGTAACGTTTAATACTTTACCATTTGTTACTCCACCGATTACAGCGTTGTATGTAGCTGGGCCTGTACGCACTTTTAAAGCACCAGTGTTAACAACATAAGAACCACCAGTTTGAACTGTTGTAGTATTGTTGTTTGTAGTTGGTTGTTGTGTTTCGTTAGATACAGCAGAACCACCTTTTGTTACGAAGTCTTTGCTTACGTATCCAGTTCCACCATTGAAGTTGATTTTAAACCAATCTTGTACTTCACCTACAACTTGTACTGTTTTACCTTTGTTTACAGAACCTAATACTGTATGAGATGTACTTGGGCCTGTACGTACGTTAAGTGAAGAAACGTTTACTGTGTAAGTACCTGTTCCTTGTTGAACAGTCGTTCCTGTTTTGCCACCAGTCGTTACGAAGTCACCACTTACATAACCTGTTTGACCATTTACGTTTACTTTGAACCAACCATTTTCTTGTCCAACTACTTGTAGCACTTGGCCTGATTTTACTTTAGAAATAACGTTATGTCCTGTACCAGCACCTGAACGAACATTTAATACATCAGCAGTTACTGTGTATTTTAATTCAGAAGTTGTTTCTACAGTTTTTGTTTCAGTTACAGTCGTTTGAGTTTGAGTTTGTCCATTAATTTCTTTTAGCGCTTCATTTGAAACTTGTGCATGAGCAGAATCCATTCCTGGAACTGCAACGCCAGCTACAGAAGCTGCTGCTAAACCTGCAATTACTTTTTTCATAAGTTGTCTTTACTTCCTTTCCCTACTATCCTCTTAAAAAAAACTTAAAACTTTAATACTTTACAATATTATCAAAGTAAAATATTCATCCAGTTCCATTTTTTAGCAAGAGTTTTATTTTTCACACAGAGTTCATTTTAAATGAACAAAGTGAAATCCGTGTGAACTTCATGTGAACTTTATCATTAAACATAGTGTTTTTGCAATGATTTTTTCAAATTTCTTATATATCGCATAAAAATTCGACATTTCATTTAATATCTCAATATAAAATATCCCTTTTCTATCTTCTATAAAAAATTCTATTAACCTAATACAAACTACATTATGTATTTCCTTATAAAGCTCCTTACATAAAGTATACTTTCATCATGACAAAAATCACTCTATTAATCAATAGTATAATATTTTTAGAAAACTAATTTTCTATACTATCTACAATTTTGAAATAATTTGACGAATTGTAAGATTTATTTTATAAAAACCATTTCTCCTTTAAAGAAAGCACACACTATACCAATTGTTCTCTTTTTCTGATTATAGAATTTATAGGATAACCATAGTATTATATACATATCCTAATAAAAAGAGGAGGCATATTTGTGAGACATATAATAGATGATCCTATACAAAAAAATATAGAGCTGTACTATGCTTTTATTCAATTCGTTTCAATGATAACATTACAAAAAATATCAGTTGTTGAAACACGTAAAGATGAATTGAAAAATCAGATAAAAAATGAAGGACAAAAAAACCTTATTACTTATAAAAAAAGGCGAACAGGTTATATTCCTGTTCACCTTTTATCAAATTATTTATAAATTTTTACACGGTTTTCTAACGATTGGAATTCTTTTTCACCAGCCTGTACTACCGGTTTACCAAATGGCATTTGCGCAGTGAGTTTCCAATTTCCTGGAACATCCCACTCTTTTCTCACTTCTTCATCAATTAGCGGATTGTAATGCTGTAACGTAGCACCAAACCCTTCAATTTCTAAAGCTGTCCAAATTGCAAATTGTAACATTCCTGATGATTGCTGAGACCAAGTTGGGAAATTATCTTTATATAATGCAAAGTTTGCTTGAAGGCCTTCCACTACTTCACTGTCTTCAAAATATAAAACCGTTCCATAACCACTTTTAAATGCATTCATTTTTTCTTCAGTAGGTGCAAAGTTATTTTCAGGTACAATTTTTCTTAACGTTTCTTTCGTAATATCCCATAATTTATCATGTTGTTCTCCTAATAAAACAACAACACGAGCACTTTGAGAATTAAAAGCTGAAGGTGTATGTTTTACAGCATGATAAATCACTTCTTGAATTTTCTCATCAGAAACTACTTGCTCTTTACTAATTGCATAAATAGATCTTCTGTCTTCAATTGCTGAGTAAAAATCTTTTGCCATCATAATTCCCTCCAATTTTCAATTGAGGCTATTTCATATGTATACATCATATTACGCCCCTCAAGCTTATTATTAATAAGCTTATAACTTTATAATATCACAGCAATAAATAAACTCAAATGATAACACTTGTATTTAGAATCTTTTCCCTTTTTAAAGTTAAAATAAAAAGACTGTTTGTTGTTATCTAAAATTAGTAACAACAAACAGTCTTACTTATGTAGCGATCTAGATTGGTATTTTACTTACTTAATTAACTAATCCAAATGCATACGACATTAACTTATTCGTCTCTGTAAAACGTTTTGTTTTACTTGATGTCCCCATGACCACTGTAATAATTCGATTATCACCTTGCTTGGCAGTCCCAGTAAAACAGTATCCTGCACTATCTGTAAATCCAGTCTTTAGTCCGTCCATTCCTTCTATATATAAACTTTTATTATTTTTGTTTAACATGTCGTTTGTGCTTATAACATTAATATTATTAAATGCTAGCTGACTTTGGCGTAAGTGAGTCACTTCTAATATTTCCGGATAATCTTTTATAAGATGATACGCCAATTGTGCTACATCAGCAGCCGTCATTTTTGTTTCACTTCCATCTGGCTCTTGTAATCCAGAAGCATTTGCAAATTTAGCATGTTCCGACATTTTTAACTGTTTCGCTTTTGCATCCATAAGCTGAACGAAATCTTTCTCCGATTTTGCCATATGTTCTGCTAAAGCCACAGCTGAATTATTAGCTGACTCAATCATTAATGCATGATATAAATCTTTAACAGTTAATGTGTCATTAACTTGTACTGGGATTCTCGCTCCCTCTGTCTGTGCCGCCTTCGCACTCATTTTAACTGGATCTTCCCAGCGAACTTTCCCGTTATGTATACTCTCTAGTAGGAGATACGCTGTCATCATCTTAGACATACTAGCCGGTGCAAAAGCTTCATTTTCATTATATTGATAAATAATATCTCCATCACTCGCATCGATAATCATAGCTGCTTTTGCATTAATTTCTGGTGGGATGTACTTTGGCGGGACTACTTTTTCAGAAAATCCTGCTTTAGGTAGTTCTGCCACTTGCAAAGGTTGTCCCTCTACATTTGCTACGCTCTTTTGATTTCCTTGGAATAAGAACCAACATACCCCTAAAATAATGACTAATAGGACTGTCATCCTTCCCCATTTTAACCGATTCATTTCAAAACTCCTTTAGCAAACCTTTTATACACTCACATTTAACCTTAACAACAATTCCTTTATACAGTCAAGGCAAAAAGGTATGTTTATTCATATACAGCAATGATTATTTTAATTTATTTATGGTAAACTTACAATATTGAAACGTAAGAATATTCAATAATAAATTCTCGTAAATAAAGGAAACTTTAATCAGCCCCACCAATCGGGCTTTTACGGGCAGCCCGCCCCCCACCTAACTTCTTCGCTTTCACTGAATTTTGAGGTGGGGATCTTACTGCACAGCAAATAGCGGGATAAACTATTTAATAGAAGGGATTCATTCAAATGCTACTTCCAAAATCATTGCAATACGGAGACACAATTGGGATCTATTCCCCTTCTTCACCAGTAACTTACACTTCTCTAAAAAGATTTGAACGAGCAAAATCTTACTTACAACAGAAAGGGTTTCATATATTAGAAGGTTCATTAACAGGTCGATATGATTTTTATCGTTCTGGTAGTATACAAGAGCGCGCTGAGGAACTAAATGCCTTGATAAGAAATCCTAATATTTCTTGTATTATGTCAACAATTGGTGGGATGAATTCAAATTCACTATTACCTTATATTGATTATGATGCTTTTCTAAATAACCCTAAAATAATGATTGGATATTCAGATGCAACTGCTTTATTACTAGGAATTTATGTTAAAACAGGAATTCCTACATTTTATGGGCCAGCTCTCGTCCCTTCCTTTGGCGAATTTGAACCTTTTGTTAATTGCACATACAAATATTTTGCAGAAACTTTACTACATGATCAATCTCTTCCTTATCATATAAAACAACCATTATTTTGGTCAGATGAATTTATTAATTGGGAAAAAAAGACGAAGGAGAAAGAACTTCGACCAAACAATTGGATTTCAGTAATTGATGGAAAAGCTACTGGGCGTATTATTGGCGGGAATTTAAACACGATACAAGGAATTTTTGGTAGCCCCTATATGCCACATATTCAAGAGGGCGATATTCTCTTTATTGAGGACAGTTCAAAAGATGCAGCTACTATCGAAAGAAGCTTTTCATTCCTTAAAATTAACGGTGTATTCGATAAAATTTCAGGTATCATTCTTGGAAAACATGAGCAATTTGATGATTGTGGTACAAATCGAAAACCTTTTGAAATACTATTAGAAGTACTTCAAAATCAAAGAATTCCTTTTCTAGCCGACTTCGATTGTTGTCATACACATCCAATGATTACCATGCCTATCGGTGTTCAAGTAGAGTTAGATGCAACAAATAAAACGATACATATTGTAGAACCTTGGAAAAAATGAATGCATGGCTTCTATTGTTTTACAATAAAAGCCATGATACTATATACTTTGGAATGTGAAAGATTAAACAAAATACGTTCCAATATCTATCATTAGAAAAATTAGGTATAAATATATATTTATATGCAAAAGAGAGTGAATAAATGAAACCAACTATTAAAAATTATGTATTTTTACATGTAGCTTTTTTGATATATTCTATCATTATGGTTTACATGAAATGGGCAGCTCAATTTCCAATTGCTTCAATCTCATTTTTTATTGCTTATTTCGGACTAGTTGTACTTTTATTCGGATATGCAATTTTATGGCAACAAGTAATTAAACATTTCGAAATTTCAAAAGCATATTCACATCGCGGGATTATTATACTATGGTCAATGCTTTGGTCAGTATTTCTATTTGGAGATACGATTCAGTGGAATCATTTACTTGGTGCAGCTATTATTATCGTCGGAATTGTGGTGGTGACAAAAGATGAATAGTTATATGTTATTATTTATTTTCGGGATAATTTTAGCTAATTACTCACAAATATTATTAAAAAAAGCTACTTTACAACAATACGATTCTAGAATAAAAGAATATGTGAATCCTTATGTTATTATCGGCTACTCTTTATTTGTACTTAACGCTGGATTAAATGTAATCGCCATGAAGGGCATGGAATTAAAACAAGCATCAGCATTAGAATCCTTAAGTTATATCATCATATTAATTTTCGGTTGGTATTTCCTAGGGGAAAAAATAACGAAACGTAAACTCATCGGTAACATGATTATTATCGTTGGTGTAATCGTTTATTGTATCCAATAGTAAAAAGCTCCGTTTATCACAAACGGAGCTTTTTACTATTGACCTAAATTTTGCACCTTATCTTTCAAATCTCGAACTTGATCTACCGTCTGCATAAGCTCTGAGTTTTTAAATTGCTCTACATCCACTTTCCCTTCTTCTATCTTTGTCATCGCCGTATCAATTAACGTATTTAACTTTTCGTTATATCCGACGATTTGTTGATGAAGATCCTTTGCTACATCAGGTGGCGTTAATTCATTGAATGCGGGTATATCTTGTTTAATTTCACTAAGCTTCGTTTCTAATTCTTTTCGAGCCTCACTATCATTAACGGCCTTTTCTGATAATGCTGGTGCATCATTTGCAAATGCACTTATTTCATTTACATAGTCTGTCGCCTTTTGAGCATAATCTATCGAGTTCTTTCCTTCCTCCACTATTGAACATCCCATTAAACCAATTGAAACTATAAATACTAATAAAATTGATTTTATTTTCATTTTAGACTCCCTTCGTCTTTATAATTGTCTGTAGTTTTCTCTATACATAACTTCTAGCTAAATTGTTTATAACCTTTTTCAAATAGCTATTTATCCTCTTACATGCCCTATTATCGTTACAACATCTATTTCTATATGTACGCTTATAATATCTTCAATTATATCCATATATCCTTGTCCTATAGCTGTTCCATAGTGTAATGTAAGCCCCTTCTTTTCATACACTGACTTTGGCACTGAAAAAATAAATCTCCTCAAGTTTCTTTCATCAGCTGGTTCCATAATTAATACAATCCCATCCTCATCAAACATATACGCTCGCCCTCCAACTTTACATTCACTATGGCTCAGTATTGCCTTGGTCAGCAAAATTTAAAACATAATAAGTTAAGATACACTCTGCTCTATCATAAAGTGAAACTTTAATTAGCCCTCACCAGTCGAATCTTTACCGGCAAATAGCGGGATAAAAATAAAAAGCATTCATTCTTTTTTGTTAAGAATGAATGCTTTTTAAAAAATCAATTTCTAACTCTAGCATCTTTTTTTGACGAGGTTTTACTTTCCTTACGGGAACTCCAGCGTAAATATACCAATCATCTAAACTCTCTTTTACCATACTCATCGCGCCGACTGCCGTACCTTCTCCTACAGTTACATTTGGAAAAACAATAGAATTAGCACCAATAATCACATGTTTTTTTAAAATAACTTTTTCTGCTTTCACATCCCTATATTGATTCGGGACGGTTGGCCCCATTAATGTATTTCCACTGAAATCATCAAGTACTGCATATACAATTGTTTTAGCTGAGATGTTTGCAAAATCATGCATTTCAATCCCAACTTCCCCTCCATATAACGCTGTATACGCTGATATGTGCGAATAACTTCCAATTGTGATTTTGCCACTTAAAATGCAAAAATCATCAATTCTTACATGATTACCAATTGATATAGCACCCGGATTATATATACTTGCTTTTTTACTAATCAATACATTTTTCCCAACAGATAAAAACCCAATTTTCTTTAGCTCTTCTTGACTATAAAAACTATTCATCTACCGACACCACCTTCTGCTCTAAACAGATTACAATTTGCTCTACTAGTTCTTTCGTCATTCCTTCCCATAAAGGTAAACTTACGATTCGTTTTGCTATTTTATTCGTTTTTGTTAAATCTGTAGACTTATATTTTCTAAAAAGAACTTGTTGGTGGCAAGATGGTGAAAAGTATAATCTAGCTTCTATTTTCTGTTTTTTCAGCTCTTCTATTACTTGTATGTTGTGAACTTCTTCTGGACAAATGATAGGCATAAATTGGTGAATAACTGCTTCTGTCTTTTGAACTCCCCACCCTTTTTTCATTAACCCAGTACTTTGTAACAACTGTTTATACCATTTAGAAATACGGGTTCGTTCTTTTAATTTTTGATCCCACTTTTTTATAGTCGCAATCCCAATAGCCGCTGCGTATTCAGACATTTTGCAATTAAACCCCATCATCGTGCATTCACGATTTTTATCAAATCCGAAATTCCCCATTCTTTTAATACGTTGTATATCTTCTTCGTTTTTACTATATATGAGCCCTCCTTCACCAATTCCGAAAGGCTTTGTTGCATGAAAGCTATATACGATCATTCCACTAAAATCTTGACCGTAATGCATCCCTCTATTCATTAATCCAAATCCCGGTGCCGCATCTACGACAACCGGAATCCCCTTCTTCTCTAATTCTTCATATTCTTCTAAGTTCATCCATGATCCAAAAGTGGCGTACGGGACAACAATCGCAACCTCTTCTTTTAATTCTTCTATCTTATCCAAAAGTACGGTTTTATCCATATACCAATCATCTATTGAAATATCAATAAAGTAAGGTTCCAATCCACACCAAATAGCGGCTAAGGCAGTCGCAGGGAATGTAAAGCTAGGCATGAGAGCATACTTTCCCTTTCTTCTTTTCTTTAGTTGAATAGCCGCCATTAACCCTAACGTTGCGTTTGCTACTGTTGTAACAGCTCCCCTGTTTTGAAAAAATACCGACATAATTGTTTCCTCAAAACGTTGATTTATAGGTCCATAATTCGTATATATGTGAGATGTATCAATTTCCTTCAATTCGTCCAAATACTCAATTACAGGTACAGTTGAAGCACGTAAAAAAGGAATATTCTCCATATCTATCTATTCCTTCCTATCATTTTCGGACAATATAGAGCATATCTGTTTCAGATAATCCAAATTTCCTAGCACTTTTCATTCCTTGTTTTTCCGCTATGTTATATAATTCCACCTTAAATCCTGCATTCATTAATCGTTGAATAAATCCCGATTGATTATAAATTCTCACATGATCTTCTTGACCAAAAGCTAATTTCCTCAATTGTGGTGTTACAATTAATTCATTCTCTACAATAAAATCTACATTCATTACGATTGGTACTTGAATAATTCCCCATCCATTTGGCTTTAACACTCTATATAACTCTCGCATTGCTTTGTCATCATCAGGAACGTGTTCTAACACATGGCTACATAATATTACATCAAAGGTATTACTATCATATGTAATCCTTGTAACATCAATTTCCTTCATTAATGGATCCTTTGGTTCTAAGTCACCACATACGTACGTAATATTTTTATACTCGTTAAACCAATCTCTTAACTTCGCTTCAGGTGCAATATGAAGCATAGTATAGTTTCTATTTAACAAGTCTGTTTCCGTTTCAATGTATGTACGATACAATCTTTCACGATCCATCGAATTACAAACTGGACATATCCCTGTATCTTTATTCCACATCTCAAATTTATATTTCGGAAAATCATAATGTGCTGGCCAAGGTGAAAATTTTTCAAATTGTTGATTGCAATATTGACAATAACAGAATTCTTTCTCAAACATGTGAGCAACTAATTTGTGTAACCCTTTTTTTATCTTTTCATTATAAATTTGATCTATTTCGCCGTTTCTTACTGCATCCTTAACTATAAATCCCGCATTTTCTAAACAATAAGATAAACTCTCTTTATACTCACTTTCAGAACTTAAAAATCCACTATTATATGCATCTATAATTAATTCAATCCACTCTTCAATTGTCATTAACATAAAATGCATTTGTTTTTGATTTTGTCCACTATGTTGTCTAAAATAACTAAGAGGTTCTTGTATATAAACTACTTTTCCTTTTCTCATCATATCTATCCAAGTTGCAATATCATTAATAGCAGAATAAGCCTTTCCTTTAAAATACCCAAACTTACCTTCAAACAAATCCCGATTAAACAAAACAGTTGTCGGCTCACCAACTATATTTTTTAAGTTTTTTAACATATAATTCCCTAATTCTTTTCCTTCAAAAAGTGTTGTTTCTTTCGCGATTTTCATATTCAATGTTGAAGGTGGTAATATCTCTCCATTCTCATCAATCAGTTCACGATATGACGTCACAAATGAAATGTTTTCTAATGCCAAAAAGTATTTCATCATTCTCTCGATCTTTTCATGATGAAATAAGTCATCATCTAATAAAAAGTTTATATAATCCCCATTCGCAAGTTCTATACACTTATTAAAGTTTTCAGCAACTAATGGCGTTTCATTTTTAACATATGTAATACACTCATATTCACGTAAGTACGGTTGAATCATAACATTGACTTCATTATTTGTACTGTCGTCAGAAATAATAATTTCTATATTTTCATATGTTTGATTCAGAGCACTGTTGAGCGCTAATTCCAAGTAATAAGGTCTATTGTATGCAGGAATAAGTATACTTACTTTCGGTAAAGAAGAATTATTATTTATATGCTGTTTTTTCTTTTCTATATTTATTTTCTTTCCTCTAATTTTTTGGTAATAGTCTAATGTATATAATATCGATGATGGAACTATCCTTCTTGCATAATCTAGAAAATTAGTTATCGCTTTGTCTAAATCTTTTTCGTTGGATAAGAAACCATATTTTTCTCCCGCTATAATACTGTGTGAAAAATCTTCTAACCCATCCATTATTTTATTAGATTCATTTAACTGTTGATCTGGATGTAATCGAAAGTAACTAAGTGTCTCTGCTATATATACTGCTTTTCCTTCACTTAATAAAGATAACCATGAAGCTATATCTACATTACATAAATACCGCCTCTTATCAAAAATCCCATACGGTTCTTGTAACTCATTTTTACGAAATAAAACTGTTGTTGGTTCTCCAATATAATTTTTTTGATCCACAATTACCTTATTTCCTAATTCTATTCCCTCTATAATCGTATCCTCTTCAAATAAACGGACAGTTGAATAAATATGTCGTAGTTCTTTCCCTTTATCATCAATTACTTGACGATGAGATGTTACTAGCTTAATTTCATTATCTAGATCATTGAAAAAATACTTCATCATCTTTTCAATTTTATTCACATGAAATATATCATCATCCATTAAAAAATTTATATACTCACCGTTCGCTTCATGAAATAACATTAGCGCATTTTCAAATTGTCCGAGAGTTGATCTGTTTTTTATATAAATAATATTTAAATGATCACATAAATATTTTTGTAACACCTTTTCTGTTTCGTCATTCGTGCTGTCATCTCCAACTATAATTTCTATATTAGGGTACGTTTGTTCTAACACACTACATAACGCCTTTTCAAAGTAGCGAGGACGATTATACGTAGGAATTAACACACTTACCAACGGAAGTTGCTCTACGACCTCTTCAATTCTTTCAATACGATTTCTCATTTTAACTCTCTCACCTCTTCGCATATTATTTATATACGCGACACAAAAATCACATTACTTTAACTGTATGGAGCCTATATACTTTTATGCAAACATGAAACAAAATATCATACTTTTCGTTCCTGAATAAACATATTTAATAACGCGGACATTTTATTTGCACCTTTTTTATTCATATGATCACTATCATAAAAATCATCCTCACAAAATAATGGCGAATCAAATAGATCTATGATTTGAAAAGAATATTGAGTTTGAAACTCATTTATAACTTTATAAAAATCTTCTTTTAATTTCTTACTACTACAATTGAAATAATGTGAAGTAACAGGGAATACAACAATTAATGGCTTTATATCGTTTTTTAATAGTAATTCTAAATATTTCTTAAAAATCATTTTATTTTCAACTAAAGTATGAGGATACGCCAATTTAGCGTGTGAAGCTGCTCTTATTTTCCCGTGTTCTTCAAAAGGAATGTAAAGAGGAGTAGTATTCCATTCAGCATTTATCCAAGGCAGTACCAATGATTCATCTTTTAGTTCATCTAATAAAATATATTCAAAATGCAAATTAAAAATAGAAAGAAGTGGTTTCGGAGTATTTAGATGTGAGAATCCATCAGTGGGTAGAGGAGAATGAACTACAGTATGATGACCATCTTGAAACAATGGATAATATACTTTGTGAATTCTATATGATTCAGATGATAACGACATATCAAAGAAAAACGAAAAATAGGCTATTCCTATTAAACAATATTGAAATGAATGAGTGTTTGATAGAAGTTGTGACGCTATTAAATAATCATAGTATAGATCTTGCGATGGAAGTGTTAATTTTATTGACTTTTTTGAGAGGAGCTCCGTACTTATGCCACAATGTGGATAAGACAAACCGGTAGCAAACAATTCATACGTCGGATCACTCTTTGCTTTTTTCATAGAAATGTATAAAGACATAAGCTCTGGATTTATTTGATAGATAGAAATTAATTTATCCTTCCATTCATACATGTATTTTGTTAAATTAATAATTTTTGAATTTTGCACGCCCCTATTTATCAAGTCATTTGTAAGTTTTTCTGCTTCCACTCTCCAAATGACTATATATTGAAAAGAATTTTCTATTCGAACAACATCTGAAACGTCTACAACATGAACTATTGTTTTACATTTATTTTTGTCTAATGTATTTCGAATCCTCTCCCCGGATAATTCATCACTTAAAACAATGATTTTATACTGCTCCTTCATGTACATCCCCTCCATTATATGTATAATATGAAATTCATTTTTAATTCGTAACAATCATATACACCTGCAATCTAACAAAAAAATAGCTCCACCATTAGGCGTAGCTATTTTTACAATTATTGCTTATTCAAATCATATTCCTTTATCTAACTCATAAAGTTTACGATACTTTTCATTTTCTTTCAGAAGTTGTTTATGACTACCTTGCATGACAATTTGGCCACGATCAAGGAATATAACTTCGTCTACATGTTCTATTCCTACAAGATGGTGCGTAATCCAAATAACCGTCTTTTCTTCCGTTGCAGAAAACATTGTTTCAATTAAAGACAATTCTGTTTTTGGATCTAAACCGATAGTCGGTTCATCAAGTACAATGATGGGTGTTTCTTGCATAAGAGTTCTAGCAAAAGCAACCCTTTGTCTTTCACCACCAGAAAACCGCTTTCCCATTTCATGCATTTTTGTTTGTAATCCGTCCGGAAGAGAAGTAATATGTGAAGCTAATTGTGCTTTCTCTAAAGCTTTCCATATCTCTTCATCCGTCGCCTCTGGTTTGCCAATTCGTACATTATTTCCAATTGTCGTATCAAACAAATGGGGCTTTTGATTTAATACAGAAATATATTTAGATAAAAGATTCTTATGAGCTCGTTCACCATTCAATACAACTTGGCCGTTTACTGGGCTTAACGCCCCTGTTAACAATTTTAGTAAAGTAGATTTCCCTGTCCCACTTCTGCCTAAAATAGCAATTTTCTTCCCTGCTTTTATTTGTAATGATACGTCTTTTAATACAATCTCATTACTATCTGGATAACTATACGATACGTGATTCAGTTCAATATCTACATGTCTTGGTTCAACGTAATCATTATCTCCATACAAATCCATTTTATCATGTAAAACAATATCACTTTCTACGCCATTAAGACGATGGGTAGATTCTACATACGACGGGATTCGATCGATGGCATCTGCAATAGGAATAAGCGCATTCGTTACAGATAAAGTCATTAATACGAAAGCTGCGATAACTGTAGGAGTAATTTGCTCACTTGCCGCTTCATTTCCAGTCCATATAATCATCGAAATAACTACAATACCTACTACTGATTGAATGATACTGTCCCGAATATGATACCAGCGTTTCACTCTCTTTTCGATTTTTAACAACTGATCATTTTGTTTTACATACTCATTAATAAATTCACCTTTACGACCACTTGCCTGCCAATCAGATAATCCAAAAACAGCATCCGTCAGTTGTTGATACAAACGGCTTCTGCCTTGCTTTAAAGTAACATGGTGTTTCTTCATCAAAAGTAATGATACAAATGGAAGAAGAAACACGATAATAGCTAACATACAACCTACAATAAGTGCAAACACAAGGTCAAATACACCGATAACAAGTACGAAGATACTATAAACAACTAGCGCTAATATACTAGGAAATATTGTACGTAAATATAGGTTTTGCAAATGCTCTATATCTTCGGATAACACTCCTAACATATCACCCGTTTGAAATCGAGAACGGAAAAATAACGCCTGTGGTTCTACTATTCTATATAGCTTCGTCCTCATTTTTTCTAATATACGTAGTACGACATCATGTCCGACTAAGCGCTCTATATAATGAAACACAGCTTGCCCTATACTAAACGCTCTTGTTGCAACAATAGGAACATATACAGCCATTACATTTTCTGGTCTAAGGGCAGATTTTGAGATTAAATAACCTGAAATAAAAAGTAACATCGCTCCTGAACTAACTCCAAGAAGACCAAGGAAAATAGTTAAAGTCATTCTACCTTTATTTTGTTTTATATAAGGTTTAACCCAGTTACTCATTTCTCTCCCCTCTCTTCCCTATGAAAATGTAATGTCTCACTCTCTAAAAGTTCTTCATACGTCCCACTTTCTTTCATTTCCCCTTTATTTAAAATAAGGATATGGTCCATTTGTTTCATCCAATGTAGACGGTGAGTTGCTAAAAATACTAACTTTCCATTAAATAGACGTAACATCGCTTGCTTTATTTCAAATTCGGTTTCAATATCAAGATGTGCCGTAGGCTCATCTAATAAAATGATTGGTTTTTTACTTAAAAGTGCACGCGCCATAGTAACACGCTGTTCTTGTCCGCCACTTAGCATACGTCCACCTTCTCCAATTCTTTCGTGCATCCCATTTGGAAGTGATGTAACGAGTGAACGAAGGCCGACTTCATTAATAACTCTTTCAACTTCTTCATCTGTTGCTTTTGTTTCATAAAAACGAATGTTATCCTTTAATGAAAGCGGAAAAATATAAGGTTGCTGCGGAATGTAAGCAATATTTTTTTGCCAATCTTCACGAGTAGATCCATCAACTTCTAGACCATTTACTAACATCTTTCCACTCGAAGGAGATAAAAACCCGGCTAATACGTCGATTAACGTCGATTTCCCCGCACCACTTTCACCAATAACACCAATAGCACCGTTACCTTCCCAAGTAAAATTAATCCTTTCTAATATAGCCTTCTCAGATTCAGTATTATTAACTTTGATATCTTGTAATTTCAAGCTACTAGAGGCATTCCATACTATATCTTCATTTAAATCTTTCTTTTGTATTCCTTTTTGTTGTTGCAAAATCTCTTCTATTTGCTCCATCGCAATTTGTCCATCTAATGTCGCATGATAATTTGCTCCCACTTGTTTAATCGGCAGAAAATATTCCGGAGCTAAAATCAAAATTGTAAGGGCTGGTAATAGTATAATCGTTCCATCTATTAAACGTATCCCTAATCCAACTGCCACAAACGCGATTGATAAACTCGTAAAGAAATCTAATGCAAAAGAAGAAAGAAAAGCAACTCGCAAAGTACGCATCGTTGCTTTTCTATATCTTTTACTTACTTTTTCAATCTTTCCTTCGTGCTGTTCACTTTTCCCTAAATACTTTAATGTTTCTAAACCTTTTAACGTATCTACAAAATGGTTCGAAAGTACACGATATATCTCATACTGACTATCTGCCATTTTTTGCGCTGCTAATCCGAGAAGAATCATAAATATGATCACGATAGGAATCGTTACAACTAAAATGATTCCAGACTCAATATCTAGCGTAAAAACATATAGTACAATTAGACCTGGAACGATACTACTTCTAATCATTTTAGGAATCGTTAATTCAATATATGTTTTAAATTTCTCAATCCCCTCAATTGATAAGGTAACCAGATGACCAGTTCCAACAGTTTGAACATACCTGGGACCTAATGTGAAATATGCCTCTATCAATTGTTTTCTTAGTAACGATCCTGTTTTTTCGGCAAAACGTTCCACTAATATTTGTGATGTTCGAACTACTATGTTACGCGCTGCAAACGCGATACCAAAATAAACAACTTCACTTAATATTGTTTGTACTGTCTCTCCATGAAATAAAAACGTAATAGCTCGTGCTAAAAAGATTGTTTGCGTAATAATACTAAAAGCTTCTAAAATACTAATAATCGTTAACGCTACATATAAAATACGGCTACCGGGA
>NZ_JAKUFQ010000076.1:0-28557 GCF_022663475.1 Bacillus cereus group sp. BfR-BA-01382 | reverse complement strand
CTACTTCAGCTGCTGGACCTTCAGAATATACGCCGCCGCGCGCGTTTAATAATGCAATCTTCTTATCTCCAATTAGACCAACTGGACCTTCTGGCGTATATTTAAACGTTTTGCCAGCACGGTTTAAATAATCAATATATGTGTGTAGCACTGCTGGAATCGTTAAGTTCCATAATGGGAAACCGAAAACGACTTTATCAGCTTCTAAAAATTGATTTAAATACTTATCAGCAACTGCTACTGCTTTTGCCTCTTCTTCTGTTAAATCAAATCCTTTACCTGCCTTAAATGTACCATTGATCATGTCTACACCTACATATGGTAATTCTTCTTTATATAAATCAAGTTCTACTACTGTATCATTTGGATGTGCTTCTTTATAGTTCGCTAAAAATGCCTCATATAATTTTACACTAACTGCTTGTTCCGCTGGACGGTTGTTTGCTTTAACAAATAAAACTGTTGCCATTATTTCTTCCTCCTAGTACTCACTCTTATGTTGTTATATGCTTTCAAAAAAGGTATCCCTTGTAATTGTTGTTTTGTTGCTTACAAACATATTTTATCTTTATATCAATACATTTTCGTCCTCACATAGACGTATTTTTCCATAAAAAAAGTCCACCTTCTAAAGGCGAACTAGGTCTTACGACTTTTGTCTTATACAATTCCATTTTTCACTGCATATAACGCCGCTTGCGTGCGATCAGATAAATTCAACTTACTCAAAATACTACTTACATGAGCTTTTACCGTTTTTTCTGTAATAACTAAAACAGAAGCGATCTCTTTATTACTCATCCCTTTCGCTAATAGCTGCAGCACTTCATTTTCTCTCGCCGTTAGCACATCCACTTGAATAGAAGGTTCTTCTTCCTTTTCTTCCACAGGTAGTGTTTGAGAGAGAAGAGTATTTGCTATATCCGGATGTAATTGAATATTACCTTTATATGCGCTTCGAATAGCTTCAACAAGCTGATCCGGTTCTACATCTTTTAAAATATACCCACTTGCCCCCGCCCTTAACGCTGGTAAAACATGCGCCTGATCAGAAAAGCTAGTTAATACAATTACTTTCACATTCGGATATTCTTTTTTGATGCACGCCGTCGCCTCGACACCATCCATTTCGGGCATATATAAATCCATTAATACAACATCTGGATTCGTCTCCCCTACTTTCACTAACGCTTCTTTCCCATTATTTGCTTCTCCAACTAACGTTAAATCTTCCTGTGTACTTAAGAAAAATGCTAATCCTTTTAAAACGACTGTATGATCATCGACTAACAATACTTTTATTTTCACAAACTTCCCTCATTTTCACATCATAATGGTACATTTACTTTTACGCTCGTTCGCTTCTTACTACTTACAATTTTAATTGTTCCACCAACTAATTCTACTCTTTCACGCATCGTAGTCATGCCGAGTGATTTCTTCTCTTTTATATCCTTTTCTACAAAGCCGTTTCCTTGATCGACTATTTCTAATGATACATTCTTCTCTGTCACTTTGAAATAAATCGTTGATTCTCTGACATTCGCATGTTTACTTACGTTATTCAAAGCTTCTTGTCCAATTCTCCATAACGCTTCCTCTACTACACGCGGTAAATCACGAACACCTGTAACTTGTTCCCGAATTTTCAGTCCCAAGTTTTCACCGTACTGCTTTAAAGCTGGTAATAAACCTTTTTCTAATCCTGCCGGACGAAGCTGCCAAATTAATGTTCTCATTTCCTTTAAAGCTCCTTGCGCTAGTTCCCGCATCTCATGCAAAGATTGGTCAACCTTTTCATTTTGACCTTTTAAAACGGCCTCAGCCCCTTTTGTCATAAAGGTTAATGAAAATAATTTTTGCGAAACAGAATCATGTAAATCCCTTGCTAATCGGTTTCTTTCTTCCAGTCGTACGAGTTCACGGCGCTGTTCGTTTAACCTTAGATTCTCTATTATTAATGAAACGTGATTCGATAATGCTTGAATTATATCTATTGTATTAACATCAAATTCTCCATTATTTAAACTAACACATAAAACACCAAATATATGATTTTGAATATGTATTGGCGTAGCAATAACAACTCCATTTACACGTTTTAATAGAGCTAGCTCACCTTGTTCTAACGCCTTCTTTGCCGCTTCTTTTACATCCTCTTGTAACTCTTCCTGCCCATAAGAAGCTCGCAAAGATAACTCTATTTCTTCCCTAATAAAAAACGCCACTTGATTCCACTGAAATACTTCACCTACGTGATTTACCACCTTTTCAGATAATACATTAAACTTATGAATCGTTTTTAAAGCTTGAATAAACCGCTCCAATTTCACATAGTAATGTGCTCTTCGCTTTTCATTTTCATATAATTTTGTTCGCTTTAAAGCCGTCCCGATTTGGAAAGCAACTGATTGGAGCAATACTAATTCTTCTTCCGAAAAATGTGTTTTACCTGGGCTAGCTATATTTAAAACACCAAATTTCTCTCCTCCAGCCTTTAAAGGAACCGTAGCATGATGAAGAATTCCTTCTGTATCTCCCCAATTATATTCAATTGCATTATTAATTCTTTTACATTCAATAATATTAACGGCTCTCTCTAATTTCCCATCTACGAAGCCGCGTAAACACCAACACTCACCTTCACACATCGGGCGTTTATTTTCATATTTAAGTGCCTCTGGTAACTGGTAATCGATCACCTTCGTATACTTCCCATTTTCATCCGCAAGAAAAATCCAGCCTGTCGTTAAACCTGTTACACTGAGCAATTTTTCTAGTACTGCTTGCAATACATGATATGTATCATTTGATGTATTTAATGTTTCTGCAATTTCCTTTAATATAACTAATTCATTTGTACGATTATCTCGAAACATACTCAGTCTCCTGCATACAAGATTTTAAATAGCTCTTAAAATAAATCATCTACTTTTCACTTTGTACTTATTCGTAACATTGATATAATGGTGAAAACATAGTTTTCATTATATCACTTGAGGGGGCTTTCATAATGACATTAAATAAAGCACTTACTATCGCTGGTTCTGACACAAGTGGCGGTGCTGGTATACAAGCAGATTTAAAAACATTCCAAGAACTTGGCGTATACGGAATGACATCTCTTACAACAATCGTAACGATGGATCCACATAACGGTTGGGCACATAACGTATTTCCAATCCCAGCTTCTACATTAAAACCACAATTAGAAACAACAATTGAAGGTGTTGGCGTAGACGCTTTAAAAACAGGTATGCTTGGATCAGTAGAAATTATTGAAATGGTTGCAGAAACAATCGAAAAGCACAATTTCAAAAATGTAGTAGTTGACCCTGTTATGGTATGTAAAGGTGCAGATGAAGCATTACATCCTGAAACGAACGATTGCTTACGTGACGTTCTTGTGCCAAAGGCATTAGTTGTAACACCAAACTTATTTGAAGCTTACCAATTAAGCGGTGTGAAAATTAATTCTCTTGAGGACATGAAAGAAGCAGCGAAGAAAATCCACGCTTTAGGTGCCAAATACGTACTAATTAAAGGTGGAAGCAAACTTGGTACGGAAACTGCAATCGACGTCCTATATGATGGAGAAACATTCGATCTTCTAGAATCAGAAAAAATCGATACAACCAATACACACGGTGCAGGTTGTACATATTCTGCTGCAATTACAGCAGAACTTGCAAAAGGAAAACCTGTGAAAGAAGCAGTAAAAACTGCTAAAGAATTCATCACAGCTGCTATTCGTTACTCATTCAAAATTAACGAATACGTAGGTCCAACTCACCATGGTGCATATCGTAAATTCGTTGTATCAAAAGAACTTGTCTAATATATAAATAAAAACACTCACAAGGTTCATACATTGCCTCTGTGAGTGTTTTTTATAAGCTTTATGTCTTCTGGTCATCTTATCTTTAAGATGCAGAGCTGACCTTATTTCTACCATTTCGTTTCGAGTAGTATAACGCATCATCCGCCGCTTGAATAAATTGCTCTGATGACCCTTCATACTCTGAAACCCCTACCGAAACCGTAATTTTTATTTTTGTTCCATCTAACAATTGAAATGGGTGACTTTCAACAGCTATACGAATTTGCTCGCCCATACGAATTCCGTAAGCTAATCCCTTATTCGGTATCAAAAGCGCAAACTCCTCTCCACCCTTTCGAAAAGCCAAATCTGGAAATTGTGAAGTTTCTCGTAAAATACATCCTACTTGTTTTAACACTTCGTCCCCTGCAGGATGCCCGTACGTATCATTTACATACTTAAAGTGGTCAATATCTATAAGTAGTAAACAAAGCGAATCATTTTTCATGTTCTTATTACTAATATGACGATTCATCTCTAAATCAAACTGTCTTACGTTTCCTAGACCTGTCAATGCGTCTACCGTTGCGTATTGCTTCATCGTTTGGAATAACTCATTGGATTGTAAAACGTAATTTGCACTTATGAATGTTATGTAGCCTGTAATAATACTAGAAATTAAATATAATCCTACTATGTTAATATCTTTAATTAACCATATATATAGTGAGGGGATTAGAATAGATAAAATATATGTATGTAACCATGCCCACTTTTCTCCTAGAGAGATATTTAGACGCGAAATAAAGATACTACCTACTCCTATCGCAATAATTGTATAAAAAGCTACTTGAGAAGCTAATGAATAATCCATAAATAATAACCTAGTTACTAAAATCATACTAACAGCTATAGTACTCGCTATCGGGCCTCCAATTATAACAGCTAAAATAACAGCTAAGTAGCGCAAATCCAATAGGATGGTACCAACATGAACACCGAAATACATTAGTAATATACCTAATATTCCAGTAAGAATACCTACTACACATTTCTGCCAAAGAGAAAACTCTTCTTTTAACGGCCTATCTCTTAAAAGCTGACCTCCAACAAAAATAAAGGAAAGAATAATTGTTGTATTTACAAATAAGTCCCTTAACATAAAATAATCTCCCTACTTTTCCATCTATCCCCTTCCCCACTTTATTGTATACGAAATCCCTATAATTCCCAAAGTTTTTTGTTTATTTTTTGCTGTTCCACGTGAAACAGCAAAAAAATAAAAAGGGCGAAAACTCGCCCTTCTTCATTAACAACAGCGTGATATTTTTCCACCCTTTGCATTAAATCTTGCTTCTTGTGCCTCAGCAAAAAATTGCTTTTGACATACAACCTCTTCTTCAGGATGATGCTTTTTCATATGCTCCACATATACTTCATAACTTGGTACCCCAACGAGCAAACTAATAAAGCGTTTTCTTTCCCCCCATACTTTCCGTAGTCGTTTAAGCATAATAGTTCCTCGACTCACTTTCATCTCTAGAAATATATGCTGCCTCTTTTAGCAGCATCGGCTTATTTCTTAATACTTGAATCCAAATTCGAATTGCAGAAATTAATACAGCGATTACAACTATCATAAAAATCCCGCAAAGCGCTGCATCAATATAATCATTGAAAATAATTTGCTTCATTTGAGCAACATTTTTAGCTGGTGCTAACACTTTCCCCTCATCTAATGCTCCCTGGAACACCTTTGCATGAGATAGAAATCCTATTTTAGGGTTTTCATGAAATAGCTTTTGATAACCCGCCGTCATCGTTACAATAAGCAATCCAACAGTTGGAATAAGTGTCACCCAAACATATGCCTTTTTCCCCATTTTGAACAAAATTGTCGTTCCAAGTAATAATGCAATACCTGCTAACATTTGATTTGCAATACCGAAAAGTGGCCATAATGTATTAATTCCACCAAGCGGATCTACTACCCCTTGGTACAAAAAATAACCCCATCCTAATACACATAACGTTGTAGCTATTACATTTGCTAATGTAGAATCTGTTTTCGCAAACGGCTTATATACATGCCCTAAAATATCTTGAATCATAAATCGTCCTACACGCGTTCCTGCGTCAATCGTTGTTAAAATAAATAGGGCTTCAAAGAGAATAGCAAAATGATACCAGAATGCCATCATCGCCGTTCCACCTATTACTTGTGAGAAAATATATGCCATACCTATCGCTAACGTTGGTGCGCCACCTGTACGTGATAAAATTGTTTGCTCTCCAACATTTACAGCAAGTTCTTTTAGTTCATTTGGTGTAATAGCAAATCCCCATGAAGAAATAACTTGAGCTGCCTGCGATACATCCGTACCAATAAGTGCTGCCGGACTATTAATCGCAAAATAAGTTCCTGGTGTTAATACACAAGCTGCAATCATTGCCATCGCAGCTACAAACGACTCCATTAACATTGCTCCGTAACCAATTGGCTGTGCATGTCCCTCTTGTTCAATCATTTTTGGCGTCGTACCTGATGAAACAAGAGCATGGAATCCAGAGACTGCACCACAGGCAATCGTAATAAATAAGAACGGGAATAAATTACCGGAGAAAACAGGACCTGTTCCATCAATAAATTGCGAAACTGCTGGCATTTGTAAATCAGGTGCTACAATTAAAATACCTATCGCCAATCCAACAATTGTTCCAACTTTTAAAAATGTACTTAAATAATCACGTGGTGCTAATAACATCCAAACTGGTAATGCAGATGCAATAAATCCATATACAATAAGCATAATAGCAATTGTTTCGCCACTAAATGTGAACATACTTGCAAGTGTTGGATTTTCTGCTACATACTGTCCTCCAATAAGAGATAAAATAAGTAGGATAATACCAATTACTGACCCTTCTCCAACACGACCAGGCCTAATATAGCGCATGTAAACTCCCATTAAAATAGCGATGGGAATCGTTGCTGCTATCGTAAACATTCCCCAAGGACTTCCAATCAGTGCCTTTACTACGACTAACGCTAATACTGCTAATAAAATAATCATAATTCCTAAAATACCTATCATTGCAATTAGTCCTGTAACAGGCCCAATCTCATCCTTAATCATTTCTCCTAACGATTTACCATTACGTCTCATCGAAGCAAATAAAATGACAAAATCTTGGACAGCCCCCGCAACAACTACCCCAACAATAATCCAAATGGTCCCTGGTAAATATCCCATTTGTGCTGCTAAAATCGGTCCTACTAAAGGTCCCGCCCCAGCAATCGCTGCAAAGTGATGTCCAAACAATACCCACTTATTTGTTGGAACATAGTCTTTCCCATCGTTTAATGTATGGGCTGGTGTTTGACGATTATCATCTAAATTAAAAACCTTTCTCGCTATAAATCTACTATAAAAGCGATAAGCAACTGCATATACACATACAGCAGCTACTAAGAGCCATACAGCATTAATGGTTTCACCTTGTGATAAAGCTATTACCCCAAAAGCCCCTGCTCCTACTGCTGTAATAACGCCCCAAAGTAAGATCGATTTCAATGTCTTCACATACAATTCCCCCAATACTATTTCTTAGTGGAGATTGTACTAAATTTTCTGAATATTTAACTTGAATCCTCCCTATCATGAAGGATTTTCAGTTTATCATGTTAAAATACTCTCATTACCTACTATAATTCAATTTTATTTCGAAGGCGTTTTACATAATTACGACTGACTGGAATCGGTTGCTCATCATACCTATCTAAATACAAATTATACGTGCCATTATAATAAGGTTTCAGTTCTTTTACATATGACATATTAATTAAATAGCTTTTATGCACACGTAAAAAATCATATGCATTTAGCTTATTTTCTAATTCCTGAAGTGTATATGTTGAAATATACTGATTATTCGTTGTGTAAATTGAAACAGTTTTATTTTCTTTATTTTTACTTACATATACGATATCTTCTGGAAGAATATATCGTATACCCTCTTGACTTTCTATCGGTAGTTTCCGCAAATAACTCTTTGCTTTCTCACCTTGTTCTTTACCTATTTTATATAAAAGAAATTGTAAATCTTCTTCACGAAATGGTCGTAATAAATAATAAAATGCTTGGAAACGAAAAGCTGTAATAGATTCCTCTATGTTTTCACCTACAAAAATAAATTTTGTATAGCAATTTATTTCTCGTAATAAACTTGCATATTCAAAACCAGTACCATCTAGTAATTTGGAACTTAAAAAAACAAAGTCTGGTATATGTTTTTTCATCATAAATAAAGATTCTGTTCCTGTCTTTGCTTCAAAACATTCTACATTTCTCATATTTTCAGTGAAATTTTCAGCTAACTCTCTTCTCTCTTCTGCCTCTTCCATGATCAGTAAAATTTTCATTTCTTCAACCACCTAATTCTTTGTCCATATGTCCTGCTGTATACATTCGCTTTTATAAGAAATAATCCCTTTTTCTTACTATACCATTATTTATCTAAAAAAACAGAAAAAAGGAAACCACTTCGGTTTCCTCTCCCCCTTTATCCTACATTAACTGCCTAGAAAGAGCGGAGTAGTGTAGGGTAATAAACGGTCAGGGCTACGTTTAAAATTTCACTTTATACTAATTCTCGTTGCTTCGTTTCCTGTCCAAGTATTACTACAGCGAATACACCAATTAAAATTGATCCGCAGAAAATCGTAAATATTAGTGATAGTGAAGCTTCTGAGGCAACTAAATACCCCACTAATAGTGGCCCAAGAATACCACCAATACGCCCAAATGCTGCTGCCATTCCTGCACCAGTACCACGAATAACCGTCGGATACTGTTCAGGTGTATAGGCGTATAATGCTCCCCAAGCACCTAAGTTAAAGAAGGATAGTAACATACCTGCCACGATTAATACTGTTAATGAATCCGCAACCCCAAACAAATAGGCACTGCAAGCTGTCCCGATTAAATACGTAACCAACACAAATTTACGACCGAGACGTTCAATAAACCAAGCAGCGGTGAAATATCCTGGAAGTTGAGCTAATGTCATAATAAGTACGTATTGGAAACTTTTTATTAAACTAAATCCTTTTAGCACCATTACACTCGGTAACCAAAGGAACATTCCATAATAAGAAAAGACAACACAAAACCATAGAATCCATAGCATAATTGTTGCTTTACGATATTCCCCAGACCAAACTGATTTTATATTTTCAATAACAGATGGTCTTTTTTCAACTTTTTGGAACCTTGGGGAATCCGGTAAATTCCATCTTAAATATAAAGCATATAGTGCTGGAACTGCACTCAATACCATCGCAATTTCCCAACCATATTTAGGAATAACAAAATACGAGATAAGGGCTGCAATTAGCCATCCACCTGCCCAAAAACTTTCTAATAACACAACAATTTTCCCACGCTCATGCGCTTCAACACTCTCTGATACTAGTGTAGAGGCAACCGGAAGCTCTCCGCCAAGCCCCATACCAATTAAAAAGCGTAAAACGAGAAACATCGCGAGTGTCGTTGTTAATGCAGTTAAACCACTACCGATAGAAAATAATAATAATGTAATAATAAAGACTGATTTTCGGCCTATTCTATCTGATAGTATCCCAAAAATAAGCGCTCCTACTGCCATACCGATTGAGTTAATACTGCCTATCCAGCCCATTTCCTGGCTCGTTAATCCCCAATCCTTTTGCAAGGCTACCATTACAAATGAAAGCATTCCAACATCCATTGCATCAAATAGCCATCCAAGTCCAGCTATACCAAGTAGTTTGCGCTTCGAAATTTCTTTTACCTTGCCCACTAGAAGTCCTCCTCACACAGGTGTCTTTACACATCATTTTACATGTGTGAATTGTATAAGTAAAATACTTTTGTGTAAAAAATTCTCCTTCATCATTCCCAAAAAGTAAAACGTCTATCCCGATTGGTGAGGGCTAATAATCAGTAGGGATGACTCACTGATTAAAGTTTCACTTCATTAAAAATGAATAAATAAAAAAAAGTAGCGATATTTCGCTACTTTTTCGAACGCATTACTTCTTTTAAAAATTCCGCTAATACTAACTGACGACGCCAGCGTGTTGGATTACTGCATAATCTATAAAACCACTCTAAATGAATCGCTTGAATCCATTTTGGTGCACGTTTTACCTCTCCAGCCCATACGTCTAAACTTCCACCCACTCCAACAGCCATTTTCGTTTCTAAACGATGCTTATTGTTTTGGATAAAGTTCTCTTGTCTCGGGAAACCGAGTGCAACAAGTAATAAATCTGGTTTTGCTTCTTGAATGCGAGAAATAATATTCTCTTCGTCTTCTTGTTTGAAATAACCATCTTGTGTACCGGCGATGGATACAGCTGAATATGTCTTTGTTAAATGATCTGCTGCAGCTTGTACAACATGCGGCTTTGCACCTAATAAGAAAACAGATACTGGTTTACTATCTTCTGATAACTTCGCAAGTAAATTACACATTAAATCAAAACCTGCTACACGTTCTTTTAAAGGTGTACCAAGCATGCCGCTTGCCTTTACAACCCCAATACCATCAGGTGTAATTAAATCTGTATTCAATAATGTTTGATAGAACTTTTCATCCTTTTTTGCGCACATAACAATTTCAGGGTTTGCTGTTACTACCTGAAACGTATGAGTTCGCTCCGCTTCTAGTTGTTCTTTTAAATATTTGACCGTTTCATCCATTGTCATTGTAGAAAAAGGAACGCCTAGAATATCAACTGTTTGTACTGCCATAGTTAACTATCCTCTCTATCATTACAAGTTTTTCGCTATTAATTGCTTATATGTTTCCTTTGTATCTTCATATAGTTTTTGAAGTGAGAAATTCATAGTAGCATGCTCATAAATATGTTTACCCATTGCTGCTAATTCTCCAGTTTTCCACTTATCATACGCTTCTTCTAAAGCTAATGCTAATGCCTTTCCATCATCTGTTGGCACAATCCATCCGTAAGTTTCATCTACGATTAATGGTTCAATTTCTCCAGCCCTAGTCACAATTGATGGTACGCGTTGATTTGCCGCTTCTAATAAAACTAGTGGGAACCCTTCACTATGAGAAGTTAATAAATTTACATGTGACGACGCAAATAATTGTTTTACATCTTGACGATGTCCTAAAAACTCTACTTTATCGTTAATCCCTTTTTCAGTAGCTAATGACTTTAGATTTTCTTCTAATGGGCCATCGCCAACTAATAATACTTTAATTTTCTCCAATTTTGTTTGTTGTAACGCATCGAATAAAACTTCATGTCCTTTGACAGGATGTAATCGCGCTACTTGGATTGCCGTAAATACATCTTCAGCAATATTGAACATTTCTTTTTTATTATAGCCTTCTGCTTTTTCCTTATCGTATTCAATTCCATTATAAATAACATGCATCTTTTCATTTGAAATCCCTAATGCTGCCAGGCTTTTTTTCAATCTATTTGTTACAACGAAAAATAAGTCTATATTTTTTAAGGCTTTCAAATTTAATTTCGTAAAAATCCAACCTTTGAAGCCCTGTTTAGTAAAGTCTTGAAATGGATCACTATGAATAGTCGTTACCCATTTTGCCTTTATTCTCTTTTTCATTAAAGAAACATAGAAATTAGCCCTAGGACCATGCGTATGAACTACATCAAATTTTTCTTTATTAATAAATTCACTTATATTCTTTAAAATGGATAAATCATAGCGCGATTTTTGTGAAAACACATGGACTTTTATCCCTAATTCCCTTGCTTCCTTCGCAACAATTCCATCTTCAAATACTGCTAATTCTACTTCACCAGTTGGAAACTGATCGAGAAGTGAAATAATATGTGTTTTCCCTCCCCCATCTTCTGCTCCTGCATTCATATGCAATATTCTCATGTTTTTTCCTCCTTTAAATCCTCGCTACGTTTCCAGCTATTTTTATTTTAATGTACTAAAAAATAAAAGCTAACAAAAGTTAGCTTTTATTTTTATCATTCAATTTCTAGGTCTACTATTAGATAAGCTAGCACCACTACAAAGTAAATCCCAACTCCTGGTGCTGTTAAAATATGTCCTGCAATATAAGCAATACCTAACGCTAACAATAAGCTTGCTGAAATCATTCCATATTTTATATTAAATATGTCCTTAAATCTCGTAGCAAATGCTAGTAGAATTCTTAGCCCGTAATAAATAAATGGAATCATTAGTAATACAAAGCCAATAATCCCGAAATCATAAAACCAATCATGGAAGTCCATTTCAATTAATTTTGGATCTGGCTGCTTTTCTTCATTGTATTTAAAGTTACCTGCATAACCCATTCCTAATAACTTTTGTGACATTGGCGCTTCTTTAAAGAACTGCTTATGTCTTTCTTCATATACTTGACGTCCACTGAAAATAAGGTTTTCTTGATTTTCTTTCTTTTGCTCTTTCTCAAGCTCTTTCTTAACTTCCTCTTCTATCTTCGCCTTTTCTTCTGGTTTTTCAGCCTTATGGTGCTTTTCTTCTTTTTCTTTAAGTTCTTGCTCTTTTTTCAGCTTCTCTTTAATTTCTTTTTCTTTTTGACCTTGCTGTGCCACATTTTGCTCTGATAAATAATTATTGTGAATACCCATATTTTGTGCTAATGGCGTTTGTTTAAACGTTCCAACTACACCGGCCAATAGGATAATAGCAATTACTGCATTAAGCGCAAGGGATTTTTTGTTCGGATTTTTTCTATCAAATAATAATTGAAGTAAAATAATCCCGATTGCTGCCGCTAACGTAGCACCAATTGAGCCCATTCCTACTTTCGTACCAACCTGAATTAGCGAATAAATCATTAAAATTGATGGAATCCAATATAAAATGTGTTTCCAGCTCTTTGTTTTTTGAATAGAATATAGTACCACAATAGGGAAAATAATAGCTAAGATTGAACCTAGTTCATTCCCTGCATAGAACCAACCTCGAGAACCAACCTTCATCCATTCATAACTACCAAAGTCAGTAGATGTTGAAATAGAAATAACCATAATTGCATTAATGATTAATGTAGAATATACAATACTATTTCGAACCTTATCACTAATATTAACTGTCTTTTTCAATGATTTTAAAGCTAAAATGTATGACCCCAGCATAATATATATATATAATGCTTTCGCAACGAATTTAACTTCTTCACTAAGTACAATAGGATCCTTAACTAGTTTATTATTAATAAATCCTACCCCTAAAACTCCGGCTAATAATATAAGATAAATTAAAAACTTTCTATTTTCCTTCTCTTTTGCCTGAATTAAAATGTAAATACCACCAACAGCCATAATAAGGAATCTTACTAAAATTCCAACGGTAGCATTTGACTTTAATAAAGTGATGCTAAGAGACGTTAATAAATCTAAAACAGGCTGTAAAATAATAAAAAAGAGCAAAAAATGCTCAAATCTAACCCTAGCTTGATTTGCTAACATTCCAAGACCTCCATACAAAATCTTAACATTATCTTTTAATCATAATTTATTATCGTTAAAACACACCTAGCAATTATAACATAACTCATATTTAAATTGAGAACTATTTTTATACCGAAACTAGCCAATCCATCGTAACTAGTAACTAGAAAATATTATCCTTTAGCTATCCTTCCCTATCTCTATAAAAACTATCTAACACTCTTTCACTTATTATCAGCATTATAGCAAACATTTATTAATCATTTTATTGATATATAGAATTTAACGGTTAAAAAATGACATTCACTCGGCTACCCTACAACTAAAAATTAACCTTGCTTCGTTTTCCCCTAAACATTTTCAAACGCTTTCTTTATGTATTTTATCCGTTTTTCTACATGTAACGAAAAGTAATTGTTATTTCCAATACTTTAGTGTATATTTTTTCTCTGGAACATCTTTAAGAGGAAGGGATTAAGGCCATGTTATTAATCGATATATTTACGTTTCTTGGCATTATCGCCGCTGCCATTTCTGGTACATTAGTTGGTTTAAAAAAAGATTTAGATTTATTTGGTGTCCTTTGTTTAGCTGTAGCTACTGCGCTCGGCGGCGGTATTATTCGTGATATCATGATTGGTAACCTGCCCCCTGTCGCATTTGTAAAACCCATTTACTTTTTCGTAAGTGTATTATCAGCATTATTTACTTGTATGTTTTTTGAGCGCATCAATAAACTTCAAATCGTTATTATGCTTTCTGATGCTGTTGGCTTAGGCGTTTTTACAGCTATTGGTGCAAATGCGGCAATGTCACATCATGTTGACGCCTCATTTTTAGTTGTTTCAATGGGAGTCATTACAGGTATTGGAGGCGGTATTTTGCGTGACATTTGTGCTCAAGATATCCCTTACGTATTCCGAAAAGAGATTTACGCAATCGCTTCTATCTTAGGAGCAATTAGCTTCCTAATCACACACGCTATGGGCGCGCACGTATTAGCTTTCTATGTTTGTTTATTAGTAACATTCGTTATTCGTGTCGTCACTGTAATATATAATGTGCATTTCCCTGTTTTCTTTAAAACACATGCTAAAATTAATAAAGGCCATTAAGAGAATTCTATCTAGAATTCTCTTAATTTATATACTATTCTACGAACTAATATAGAGTAATTATATATAAGCATATATAATTACTCTATATTAGTTTTAAAATTGAAAACGTTTTATACACAGGGGGAAGAATGATGCTTGGGGTTTTCAAAAAAAATATTAATAAAACAAACGCTAGTATAATCGAATTAAGTAAGGACCAACAAATAACTTTTAATGTACCTACTAATTCTGAACTGAAAATTCAAATGGATATGCTACACATTTCAAAAGAAGATTTACAAGTTGTAAAAGTACTACAGCCTTTTATTTATGCAGAAATTGATTGGATTACTGAAAAATTCTATGCCAACATTACAAAACAACCTAATTTAATTACTATTATTGAACGTTACAGCTCTATTCCAAAACTAAAGCAAACTTTAAAAACACATATTAAAGAATTATTCAGCGGCAATATGCATGAAGATTTTATTGAACAGCGTGTTAGGATTGCCAAACGACATGTACAAATTGGCTTACATCGAAAATGGTATACTGCTGCTTATCAAGAATTATTCCGCTCTATTATGAAGATTTTGCAAACAAAAATAACAACAATCGATGATTTTTCCTATTCTATAAATGTCATAAATAAATTATTCACTCTTGAACAAGAACTTGTTCTTGCAGCTTATGAATCTGAATATGAAAGAATGCAAAAAGAGCATGAGAAAGAAAAAGAACTAACTGCTATGACAATTACGCATATCGCAACAGAACTAGCTGCTGTATCTGAAAAGACAAGCTCTTCTATTCAAAAACTAACCGCTAAGTCTGAAACTATTGTAGAGATTGCTAAAACAGGTACATCATTAGCTACAACATCTGAAGAAAAAGCGAATAAAGGGAAAGAACAATTAAACCAGCAAAACAAACGAATGGGATCTATTCAAATGAATATGGAAACGATTATTACAGATACTCATGAACTTCTCGATATTTCTAACAAAATTAACGAAATCATAGATATCGTTAAATCGATCGCGGAGCAAACAAATTTACTCGCACTAAATGCTGCTATCGAGTCTGCACGTGCTGGAGAATTTGGGAAGGGGTTTTCTGTTGTTGCTGGTGAAATCCGAAAATTATCAGAGCAAACGAAAGAATCGATATTTAACGTTACAAAGCTCGTCGAAAAAACAAATGAACAAATTACCCGTGTCTCGTCTTCCGTGAAACAAATTAGCTCTCTCGTATCGGAAGGAACGGATAGTATGTCGGCAACAGATCGATACTTCCAAGAAATTGTAAAAGATATGTCTAACTCAAAAGAACAGAATAAGAAAATTGAACATGAGCTACAAACTATTTCACAAGTCATGAAAGGAATTCAAGATGATTCCTCACAAATGGCTCTAACAGCCGATAATTTGCAACTAGAACTAAATCGATAAGACAAAATTCAGGTCAGGCATACTTTTCATCTGCACTGACTACTAAATTTCATCTTTCATCAAAAAAAGAATCCAGAATGGATTCTTTTTACTTTCTGAAAAATATTTTTTGACAATACACATAACTCATATAAACACCAAAGCTCTGCAAAATAAACAATGCCGGCATAATTACATTGTAATATGCCATATCTACTTGGAAGAGCTTTAACAATACGTAGCCACTAATTAAAAATAAGAACAACATATATCCCTCATTTTGTTGTTTCTTAATTAGGAAGTGTAATAGAGCTATATTCATAAACAATGTTACGGCTATATATATCAGTTTTTCACATTTAAAAAGAATAGAATTTATCCCCTCCTCTGAAAACTGATTTATCATCGGTTCTAAAAGTTTAAATCTTTCTCCCTCAATCTCTTTTAACTTTTGATCAATATGCTCTGTTACACTTTGATTTTTCGATATTTTTTCCTCATGTTGCGTTTTTCCAATTAAGACAGATTGAACATACGTCTCATTCGCAATCGTATATTGTGACAGTCCCATTGTCTTAATTCCATAATTCACACTAAAATGAGCAATATAAAATAGAATAAGTATCCCTATCATCTTTAGTAACACTTTTTGTTTCGTTGCTGATTGAAACACTTCAATTAATAATATATATACCGTGATAAAAATAGGAAGAAATAATCCCATTGGGAAAATCATATTACTAAATGCAAATAAAATCGCTGAAAACACCCACATATAAGGATGATCTAATCCTTTATATAAAAGTATGTAACAAGCAAAATAAAATAAAAATATTGCAAGTGACTCAGGAGTTAATACGGAACTCATGAATATATTTGGAATATACAGAGCATAAAATATAGAAGCAATACGCCCGCATTCTTCTCCAAAAACCATTGCCGCAATACGATAAATAAAAAATGCGGTTCCTGCGCAAAATAACACATTAAATAGTTGTAAAGCGAATAATGTATCACCAAATATACGAATAATTACTGACTCATATATAATAAAAGGCAAATGAGTTACAGTCCCTATATTATTACCAATTGCAATCTGCTTTGCAGACTCATACATCACTTTCATATCACCAATTATTGGAGCATCTACAAATAACAGCATACTAAGTCTCACAACTATAGATATACTTATAAGAAAAATAAGAAATTGTTTATCTGTAAAACGATATTGTAGGATTGATGCCACTAACAAAATGAGTATGACGAAAATTGCCAGTATGATTGTTACACTTGTTGTACTTCCTCCAAAAAATTGCTTACTTGTCTCAAATGCTGCCCAACAACTATAAACAAAAAATGCGAGCATCGCACCGATCGTAATTTTATTGAAGAAAGATGAAAAATTTGTTTGTATATGATTCATATGTCCATTGCACCTCTATTTCCATTCATAACAAAACGATTCTATCATGAATGGGTACACGGCTGATAGGGAATTTCTATGACAAATACATAGTCATTACTTTTTACTTGCAATGTAAGCGAATCCTCTTTTACACTACATTTTAGATAAAATAAATTTTCTTTCAGTTATATGAATACAAATACAGAAGTTTAAATCATTCTCTTTTGGAATACACTTTACTTCATTAAATATCTAATATGAGTACTCCGCTTACACATATTATTCTGATTGAAAACAGACTATAGGGGCTGAATATATGGAAAAGAAATTCATGCGAGAATCTAAAGCAATTAAGACAACACGTGTTTTTCCTAACGATTTAAATAATCACCAAACACTTTTTGGAGGGAAATTATTAGCAGAAATTGATAGTATTGCTTCAATTGCGGCTGCAAGACATAGTCGTAAACATTGCGTAACAGCATCTATTGATTCAGTTGATTTTTTAACTCCAATTCACCAAGCTGATTCTGTTTGTTATGAAGCATTTGTATGTTATACAGGGAAATCTTCAATGGAAGTTTTCGTAAAAGTAATCGCAGAAAATTTACTAGCAGGCGAGCGTAGAATTGCTGCTACTTGCTTCATTACATTTGTGGCAATAAAAGATGGAAAACCTTCGTCCGTACCACAAGTACTCCCTGAAACTCAGGAAGAACATTGGTTACACACAACCGGTTTAGAACGTGCGGAAAACCGAAAAAAGGGACGTTTAAAAAGTAAAGAGATGGCTGAAGTTTTAACTTTAAGTAAGCCATGGAATATATAATACGCTACTCTCACTTCATACATGCACAGGTTTATTTCATCCTTGCATGTATTTTTTATTATAAAAAAATTCCAGCTCTTATCTTTTATTTACTGTTTGTCTCCTAAAATAACCCACCAGTTTTTCCTTTATTTTGCTATACTATTAATGGTATATTAGATAAGGTTCGTTTAAAAATAACTATAATATAATTAAGTATATAAGGGATGGTGCGATAATGTCTATTGAGGTACCAATTTCAATACCAAAAACGTTAATTATTATTCCTGCGTATAACGAGGAAGAAGCAATTGCAGATACATTAACAAGACTATTAAAACTAAAACAGCATTTTACAGAATTAAGCATTTGCGTTATTAATGATGGATCACATGATAAAACAGCTCAAATCGTAAATGATTTTCCTGTTCACCTTGTGAACTTACCATATAACCTAGGTATTGGCTCAGCTGTACAAACTGGTTATAAATACGCTTATGAGAATGGATATGATATTGCAATTCAGTTCGATGCTGATGGGCAACATAATCCTGATGACTTGTACAAAATTATAAAACCTATTGCTGAAGACCAATGCGATATGGTGCTAGGTTCACGTTTTACAGAGAAAACAGCTTATAAAGGTAGTATTTCCAGAAGAGTTGGTATTTTTTATTTTACTGCTCTACTGAAAGTACTAACAAAACAAACCTTTATGGATCCAACTTCTGGGTATCGTGCTATCAATCGAGAAGTAATTAAGATTTTTGCACATAATTATCCAAAAGATTATCCAGAACCAGAAGTCCTTATTCATTTAAAAAAGAAAAAATTACGCATTCATGAAATATCCGTAAATATGCAAGAGCGCCAAGGGGGACAATCTTCTATTACACCTCTTAAATCTGCATATTACATGATTAAAGTAAGCCTTGCTATATTGATGCAAAAAATTGTGAAAGGTTGATAATAAATGCCTATAATTACCTTTTCATTTATCTTCATTCTATTATTATTTTTATTAATTATTAATTCTATTCGTCGTGGAGCTTTAGAAACTAAATATGCCATTTTATGGATTTTTGTTTGTGTTTCAATGGCAATTTTAAGTTCTACTGAAAAAATTATAAATTGGATTGGACAACTATTACACGTAGAATATCCTCCATCTGTTTTATTTTTATTTGGACTATTATTCTGTTTCATCTTAATTTTTGACTTAACAAGAAAAATTTCTAAATTACATCATCAACTTGTAACATTAACGCAAGATTATGCGTTATTAAAGCAAAAATTAAAAGTAACGCAAACTGAAACCGATAACGAATAGTTTTCTATTTAAATATGAATATATACAAAAAAACATCTTAATTTTTTAAAAAAATTAAGATGTTTTTTATTGCAAATTATTTTTTTCTAATTAATAATTTATTAATTTTCATAATCGTTGCCACGGTCCCTACTCCAATTATAATAAATAAGAATGGTATTAACGGTAATGCATATCGTTCATATGCAACATAAAAACATGTTAAAGCTGTTTGCAGTAAAAGGATTGACCATAAAAATGTAGTCTCTCTCCACCTTTTTAAAAGGAAAATAAATGAAAGTACTGTACATATTAAAAACGTCGTCTTAATAAAATTATATATTTCATTCATATCCTTTGCAGAAACATTGAATACTTCAATATTATGCTCTATAGAATAATACGGTTTTTTCCAAAGAATTTCTGGTTTCAAGACTAAATAACTCTCTATCATAGAGCCCTTATTCGTTTTCCACCATTCTTTCATTTTATCAATGGCTATTTTTTCTTCTAACTCCATAAATTCATGCGCTTCAAGATTAGGGTACTTTGCATGTAATTCTATTTCAAGTTCCCCCATATCCTTACCTTCTGGGTAACCTTCCCCTTGATACGTTCCAAGTAATAACGGATTCCCTGCCCCTGCAGTTAGTGGGATAAATTTATCAAATTGAATGTAATTGCGGGCCCACCATGGTCCAAGTACGATAAGTCCTATTCCTATGCTTATAATCGCCTGCTTCATCATAATCCGGAATGGATAGCGTTTCATTAAAAGATACCCAAATAATAAGATTGGATATAAGGCAATTTGTACGCGGAGGTACAGTGCTAAAAAATAGAAAATTAATACAATCAGAAGATGTTTCGTTTTATGAGTATCAGCTAATTTTAAACTCCAATATACTAATCCTAATGAAAGGAATAGAAACGGCCCTTCTGTTAAAGTTAAATTTTCCATAACAATCTCTGGAGGATACACAGCTAATAAGAAAGCACCTATTAATCCTGCAGCAGGATTCAATAAATAAGTACCAATCTTATAAGTTAGCAAAATACTAAGTACCCCTAATAGAATAATGATTAATTTGGCTATAAAAAGACCTTCACTGCCATTTCCAAAAAAGTAAAATACAGCAGCTAATAAGGCTGGAAAACCCGGCATAATATGAATCGTTGGTTTATCTGGTTCATGGTATGTTAACATCCCTGTTTCCAATAAAATATTTGCCGTTTTTTGATAACCTATATCATCGCTAGCTATAGATAGATCTGCACCATGTGTTTGTAAAGTTGCAAAACGAAGTGCAAACCCGACAATCATAATAATCCCTAAAAGGACTATATTAGATTTGCGAGTAAATCGCCCTAACATCTCATCTTCTCCCTTCAGATACATAACCTTCAAAAATTTTTTCTATATTTTTACAACACAATACGTTCTATAATAAATACTTTTTATACAAAGTACAACAATAGAAAGTTGATTTACAAAGTTTATATGCGTTAAACTTATACAGATGTTCTTGTAATCTTCTCCCTTTCAAAGGGCTTGTATATATGGTGCAAGACATAAAAAACTTGAGGAGATAAAAATTCTATGATGGAACAAAAGCAACTTGTTTCTGTTGTCATACCTCTGTATAACACGGAAAAATATATTGAAGAAACGATGCAGTCAATACTAGATCAAACATATAAAAACATTGAAATTGTAATTGTAGATGATGGAAGTAAAGATCAATCACCTTCTATCGTGAAAAACCTTGCCGAAAAATATCCGGGTCAAGTAAAGTACGTTCACCAAAAAAACCAAGGTGTTTCAGTAGCTCGTAATACAGGGATTGAAAATGCTAGCGGAGAATACGTCGCTTTCCTTGATAGTGACGACTTATGGCATCCAACTAAAATTGAGAAACAAATCGAGAGTATGCATAAAAACAACATGGACGCGTGCTATTGTGGTTATATGAATTTCTACGAAGAAACAGGCGAAAAGGTTGAGCATACAACAAACTTTATTAAAGGTGATATGGCAAAAGCATTCTTAACACACCAAGTTGTTGCTCAAACAAGTACTTGGATTTTCAAACGCTCTATCGCAATGAATCATAATATCCGTTTTACACCAGGATGTAGCTGGGGAGAAGACTTGGAGTTTTTATTTAAACTAATGAGTGTGACAAATGTATGCTATGTCGATGAATATTTAACATGTTATAGAATCTTATCAGAAGGAAATCTTTCTTCTAAATATAAAGATTACGAATTAAAAACAACTAAAGAACTGGAAGTATTCAATCGTATGAAAGACTGGGTACATAATAAATCTCAAGACTTCATTACGAAAGACCCTCAGTCACTTATTGAGATTCTTGAGACTTATTTATTCCCTTATACGGTTATCAATAATGCTTGTATATACATTAAAGAAAACTCTCAATTAAATAATGCCCAAGTTCAATTAATCAAAAAAGATATAAAGAAATATTGCCGTAAAATCTATTCAAAAAACGGAAAGCGTAGTAAAAAACTATATGCAATGCTTTGGTTTGTACGAATTAAATTTCTGTTTTCTTAAACTGAAAGTATAGTACTCACCTCTCTTTCCGTAAACAAATCAAATTTACAAATAGGACAGACAAAAAAGGTCCTAAAGAATAGAAAGGTTTTTTCCCATGAAAACAAATAAGATTCTTAAAAATGCCTCCTACCTATTTGTAGGAAATATTACTGTTCGATTTGTACTGGCTATTGCAACCATTTTCTTTGCAAGATATGTTTCTCCAAGTGATTACGGTATGTTTACAACTGCGTTAGCAGTTTCAGCTGTTATTTGTTACTTTACAGATGCAGGCTTGACACATACGTTTATGCGTGAAGGAACGAGAAGCGATGCTAATATTAGCGTGCTAATAAGTAGTTATTTACGTATTCGTTTAATATTAGCTATCGTAATTTCTGTACTTTTCGCTATTTTTGCCCAGTTCTTCTATCCCGATGCTTACTTACGTGCGATGGTATATTGGGTTGTTCTACCAACAATGTTCGGAGCAACCTTACAAGGTGTTGGGATGGCTTACTTCCAAGTAACAGAACGCATGCAATTTACAGCTATTATTTCTGTACTACAAGGTGTAACAGCTGCTGCTGCCCTATTACTAGGGATGTCTTTCCAATGGTCACTTATGATGGTTGCTGCCATGTACGGGGTATCTAGTCTTGTAACAGGTGTTATCGCCTTTATAATGACAATACGCTATACGAAAGTCCATAAGGGTTGGGATAAAGGTATTTTAGATCAACTACTTATTTTCACAATCAATGGAATCATCATTATGCTCTTACCACAATTGGGGCCTATTATCTTAGAAAAGGTTTCAACATATAATCAAGTTGGATTCTTTGGTGCTGCATCTAAAATACCAGCTGTACTATATCAAATACCGGGAGTAATTGCAGCTGCCTTTTATCCAAGGCTTTTTGCTTTTGGTAATGAGAAAAACATCGAAGAACATAGAAAATTATCAAGTTTTGAATTAAAACTTATGTCTTTTTTAGGAATGGGAATTTCTATCCCCTTTATTGCTGATCCAAGTTTCTGGATTGTTAGTTTATTAGGAGAAAAGTACGCTCCCGCTGGTGACGCTCTTGCTATTTTAGCGTTTATGGTTATTTTACAATCAATTAACTATCCACTAGCCGACAATTTAACAACAATTGGCCAGCAATGGAAACGCGCAACAACAATGACTATTGGATTAGTTGTTGCCATCATAGGTTATATTGTACTAGGTAGTAAATATGGAATGATGGGGGCAGCTGCCGCAGCTATCCTTACCGAAATTACACTATTAATCGGATTTACCCTCTTTATTCGTAAAGGCATGCAATTATTAGTTAAAGGAATTATATTTAATTCCTTAGCCTTTATTATTAGTTACGGTATATACCGAATCGCATTAATCAACTTACCACCATTAGTTGCTTTAACGCTTACTGGTATACTATACGGTATAATCGGGGTTTTAATTGACCCTCAAATACGTGGATTCGTTTTAGGGTTTATAAAACAAAAGCTCATTCGCAAACATGCTTAAAAACAAAAAGTTTTTCCTATTTAAAAATGGAAAAGCTTTTTGTTTTTTTATATACCACTATTTTTCTTCAGTAAAAAAATTCTATATATTCCAGGTCAAATTGACTTACTTTCTGAAAATGCCTTATACTAAATTACATGTAAACTATGAATTTCAATGCCTGTAAAAATATATATGCTTCAACAAAAATATATATTTTCTCATGTTAAAACTAAAGAACACACCTTTAAAAATTGGTGTGTTTTTATATGCTACCTAAAAACTAGTTGCTACATGATAACAACTTTTAAAGGAGGATTATCAATTTTTATGAGCATAAAGCCGAATAATAAGTTCTTTTCCAAGAAAACGATAATAATTATGCCAATATTATTATTGTGTGCTTTTGCTTTTCATTATTTCTTTTTAACATCTAATCAAGCCTTTTCTGGTACAGGGGATGCATTACGCCAATTTGGCTTCTTTACGTTTCTTCTGCAACATGCCTTTAAAGACGGCAACCTTTTCTGGTCTTTTGATTATGGGTTAGGTGGAGATTTATTTGGAGAGTTTAGTTATTATTACAGCACATCACCGTTTTTCTGGATTACACTGTTACTACCTAAACTAAGTCTTGAGCAAGTGTATGACGTGAAATTATACATGAGTATTTTAAAAAACTTTTTAGCTATGTTATTCATGTATGGCTCTTTACGTTACCATAATAAAACAGCATTCTCATCTTTTGTTGCTGCTATTATATATGGTGGCTGTATTACTTTCATCCGCCACTCTTTACTATGGGATTTCATGGCTGATGCCATTGTATTTTTACCATTAGTAATATGGGGACTTGATAAATATATTATTGAAAAGAAGCGCGGACTTTTCCTAATCGCTGCTACTTTAATGTTAGCATCAAACTTTTATTTTGCTTTTATCACAAGTATTTTCATATTCATTTATGCATTATTCCAATACTTTGCGACACAAAAAAATAAAACGATTGTCTCTTTTCTAACTTATTATATTAGAATCGGCTTATTGTACGGACTATCACTCGGTTTAGCCGCCGTTTGCTTCCTCCCATCAGTTAATGCCGTATTTAGCGCCGATCGACTATCAAAAAAGTTTGAGATACCACTATTATTTGAAGATAAATTTTATAAAGATTTAATGGAAAATATTTTCTTCATGTATAGTGCTGAAAATCATCAACTAGCTTTACCAGCTTTAATTTTATTCTTAATCGTATTTGGAATGTTTATACGTGATAAACTCGTTAAAAATAAAGTATTCTTTACGTTATTCATGTTCATTCTGTTTATGCTTCCATATACATATTCTGTATTTAATGGTTTTTCAGCAATGCAATCTAGATGGTTTTATTTATTTGTATTTGTCATTGCCCAAACAATTGCATACATTCTAGATTGGATGATTATTCATAAGAAAGACTACAAATTACCTTATTTAATAAGTTTATTAGTGTCTATTGGATTATTCATTTATGCATTTTATAGAAAAGCAAATATAAATGTAACTGATAAACCTTTACAAGACGTTGATAACATTTTACTCGGAACTGTCGTTCTTTCTGTTATTACAGTATGTTTATGGCGTTATATTTCTAAACCTTTCATACAATTTTTAGTTGTATTGAACATACTCGTTAGCACAATTTCTATGAATTATATGTATGCGAATAATATACTTAGTACCGTTTACGGACAGAGCCAGATTTCAACTGAAAAGTTACACGAACCAGGCTATGATAATAAAGAAGAAATTGCTGCAATTCGCTACATACAAGAAAATGATAAAGACTTTTATCGTATTCTTAATCCATATAGCGAATATAACACACCAATGCTACAAGGATATCATGGCGTAAGTACATATCAAAGCTTGGTTAATTATTATGTCCATGACTTTATGAAAAATAAATATGGCGTATTCCAAATGTACGATACACCCTCAATGTTTTATCAAGCTGATAGTCGACTGCTACTTGAAAATATGCTAGGTATAAAATATCGCGTATTAAGTGCTGATACAGATCCAAAGAATGTACCTTATGGATATAAACTATTACAGCAAGTAGGACCATATAATATTTACAAAAATAACTATACCTTACCGTTAGGGTATGTATATGATTCGGCTATAAGTGAAGAAGAGTTTTCTAAATTAAACTTCGCTCAGCGTGATCAATTATTATTACATGCTGTTGTCGTTAATAATACAAAAGAATTTTCATTAAACCATTTTAATAAACAAGACCTTAAGTCAAAGGCAGTATCTATTAAAATGGAAAAAGCAAAATTCGAAAATATGGTAAAAGAAGGAAACAAACTAATTGTTCATGGCTTTGGAAATATGATCTTACCTATCAATTATCCTAATACGCCTGGTGACCTACTGATAGAATTAAAATTGAAAAATACAGGTACATTCAATGCAACTGTTAATGGAAAAACAATCGGAAAAGGTGACGATGCTGGTGCATACTCGTATCCGTTAGAAAGATTTGTTTACAATTTAGGCACTGAGCGTCCAGAAAACCTAACTATCTCTATTGATATGGCAGGTGAGTATGAATTAGGTGACTTACAAGCAAATATCGTAAACTATGAAAGTGTACAAAAAGAAACAAAAAAATTAACTGAAAATAGACTTGAAAATATTTATTATAAGAACAATTATTTAAAAGGGGATATCAACTCAAATAAAGACGGGCTCCTATATTTATCTGTTCCATATAGTAAAGGTTGGACTATAAAAGTTGATGGAAAAGAAAAGGAATTTACGAAAGCGAATTCTGCCTTTATCGGTGTTCCCATTACAAAAGGCTCACATGTAATCGAAATGACTTACGTTACACCTTACTTCAAATTAGGTATGATTATATCAATTATCTCACTAATTATTTGTGTAGCTTTACTAATTTTCACAAATCCAAAAGCACGACGAAAATTTTCTTTTAAAAAGCAATAATGAGCAATCAATGAATCATGAAGCTATCCAATTGGATAGCTTCATATAAAAACGCATAACATTGTTTTAACCCACTACAAACAAGGAGTGTCAAAAATGACTCTTTCAATCGTTGTACCATGCTACAATGAAGAAAAGGTGCTTCGAGCCTTTTATTCAGAGACTTCTCTTGAAATTCATAAATTAACTACCGATTATGAATTTGTTTTTGTTAATGATGGTAGTAAAGATGATACATTAAATATTTTACGTGATTTAGCTAGTTCAGATTCATCGGTACACTATATATCGTTTAGTCGAAACTTCGGAAAAGAAGCTGCAATGTTAGCTGGCTTAAAATACGCTACAGGCGATGCCATTGTTATTATGGATGCTGACTTACAACACCCTCCTACGTTAATAAAAGAACTGTTAGAAGGATATAACGATGGCTACGACCAAGTCATTGCAAAAAGGACAAGAACTGGTGATTCACCCGTTCGCTCTTTCGTCTCTCGTCTTTACTATAAGGTGATGAATAAGTTTGTAGATATTGAATTAGTAGATGGTATTGGTGACTTTAGACTTTTAAGTCGAAGAGCAGTGGATTCATTAGTATCCTTAAGTGAGTACAACCGATTTTCAAAGGGCTTATTCTCTTGGATTGGTTATAACGAATTAATTATTGAATATGAAAATGTATTACGTTCTGATGGAGAAAGTAAATGGACCTTCTCGAAATTATTAAATTACGGAATTGATGGTGTAATTTCATTCAATAATAAACCGTTACGCCTATCTATATATCTTGGATTACTAACAACCATTTTTGGACTTTTATATGTAATCACTACGTTCGTTCAAATTATCCTTGGTGGTGTGGAAGTTCCTGGTTACTTTACTCTCATTTCCGCTATACTATTTATTGGCGGTATTCAACTCATATTCCTAGGTGTTATTGGTGAATATATCGGTCGTATTTATTATGAAACAAAACGTAGACCGCATTTTATTGTAGCTGAAAAGAAAGTTAGTGAAGTTAAACAAAAGGCATAACAAAAAAGTTACTTCTGTAGGTAGAAGTAACTTTTTTATATACTAACATTTACACACCCTTTTTTTGCATAGATATAATCATTTCTTTTAGCCCATTATAATACGAAGTTTTTGGTATATCCCCGATATACCTCTCATATTTCTCCCCGCTTAATACAACTGGTTTTTCCGTCAAATATAGCATTTCCATAAATTCTTTCATCTGCTTATCAAACAAACCAATAAACTGGATCATTCCTCTTTTTACAGTTATTAATCGTTTCGTATATCCCGTTAATTCCCGTATGTGTTGAATCATTTCCTCACCTGTAATAACACCATAACCTGGTATGTTCCAATTTTGTCCATAGGCCTCATCATGTAAAGCTAATTCAACCATTGCTTTTGCACCATCTGGTGTAAAAATATATTCACGGGCAATCTTTTTATCTCCAACAAAGCTAGACATTTTATTTGCAAGTATTCCCTTTAATGTATGATGAACAAGTGTGCTTTCTGCATTTGGACCATAAAAGTCTGGGAAATGAGCAATAAACATTCGTACATTAGCTTGTTTTGCCATCTCTTCAAGTTGTAAACGAATCTTCCCTTTCTTTGTGTGTGGTCTTTTTTTAGCCTCTTCTTTTACAAGCCCTTCCCCTTGCCTTCCATACGCATAAATATTATCAACTATCCCTAGTTTGATACCGTAATGTTTCGATACCTCTAATATGTTTATTAATAATTTCTCTTGCTGTTTCTCCCAATCTGAATACGGAATATTTACAACATGAAATATAATATCAACATCTTTAGCAGCATTCATTATATCCTCTTTTACAAATACATCGCCGGCTACAACTTCTACATGTTTGTTCCCAGAAAATAATGCACCTAATCTCTCCTTATTTCTTGCAAAAGCAACCACATGAATCCCTCGGCCACATAATTCGTTTACAATTGCATAACCCATTGAACCAGAAGCACCTAATACTAAAGCCTTTTTCATTATAAATCCCCTCCTAAATTAATTAACCACTGTTCAATTAATATTAAAAAGAAAATCACTTACATAAGAAGCGATTTTGAAATAAACTCTACATGTACCTTAGCCAAA
>NZ_JAKUFQ010000075.1:0-28600 GCF_022663475.1 Bacillus cereus group sp. BfR-BA-01382 | reverse complement strand
ATTCATGATTAATTGGTTCTTTTGATTCTGCATGAACGATATGAGGGAGTGTACATAGTGAAAATAGACCACATAATAACCATCTTTTTTGTAATTTCATTATTACCATCTCCTTTCTATGAATTAAAAATATCCATACTTTAAGGATATGTATTTCATTGACAATAGTCAACGTAAAGTTGGTTCTACTATGCGGAATGTTTTGGGCTAAAATGCAGTACATTAATATGTATAAAAAATAAAGATTGGGGTGACTTCATGAAAAAACAGTTTATTTTGCAATGCTTTAAACACGCTATTTATGTATTATCATTCTTTTTTATGTTCTTAGCCTTTCAAGGGGCAATTCCTTTGTACGAGAAGTTATTCCGATTTGGCATCGTATTTTATTTAGTGGTTTTATTTAATTTATTTTTTGATAAAAAACCACCAACATATTTTGCCATTATACGATTCTTTTCAGATGAATATGAAAAAGAAAGCAACGAGGAGTATTTGAATAATTTAGTATCCATTTCTCACTGTGCATTAAGTGGAATGGGACAAGTACGTCAAAATAATTTATCAACAGAGGAAAAGGAAAGAGAATTTGATTTAAATATAAGAAAAGTCGAAGTGAGTTATGAAAGGATTTGCGAATTAAAACCTCCCAAAAAATATGCTGAGAGACATGATGAAATCATGCAGGATATTAAGGGCTTCTTATCTTTATATCAAAAAGACGAAATGTACACAGAAAGCAAGTAAGGAGGTGATACTATGAACATGATTATTGTATTCATCATTATAATTGCCGTACTTGCCATAATTGGGTTTGTCGTGAAAGAATTTGCGAAGTTAGCTTTAGTCGCTATGGCGATTGTTATTTTATTTGGAGCAGGATTTGTTTGGGGACCAAAAGACTTGAATGAAAAATTAGGGTTATCTGAGCTTTTAACCGAAGACTCCTCGCGTGAAGTAAACACATTTGCAACGGAATTTGATAAGAAACGAGAAGAAAATAAAATTGTTGATACACAACACATTGCAGATAAAACAACTGAAACTGGTGAAAATGTAATGACAAAAGCAAAAGATAAAGTGGTAGAACTGTTTCATTAATGAAAAATTGAATATAAGTATAATGAAATGTATATGATATAGGGTCATGACAAACAAGGTGCCAGGAGCGAATGAACGGAACGTCAAAATGGTTCTGACGCTCCTGCTCAATGTATTGTTATAACAACCGAAAGGGGGAGACTTCATGAAAAGAAAAAGAACGATAAAATTTTCAGAAGTAGTTCCTATGTTGTATCCCCTAACAGGAATTACAATTATTACATTTGATTTATTTACAAAACGAGAAAACGTAGTCATAGAATATTATGGATTAGCATTTTTTTTATTTATTTTCAGAATGGAATATCTGACATTTAAAGAAAAACGCATAACAAATAACACGAATATGAACAGCACTTAATTATATAAGATGAAAGTAAAGTCAGCGAAAATGCGGGCTTTTTTTATTTGCCAAAAGTAATAATTCATTGAATATCTCCTATGAAATTTAATTAATATAAAGGGAATATAAAAAACAGGTACTTTAATAACTTGAACTAATACCAAGATGTTAAAATTTGACATTTTTATTTTTGAGAGTTAGAATGAAGTTATCTTCATAACTTTGGTTTAATCATCAAACAGGTATTTAAAATTAAAAAGGAGTGTACATAATGAAAACAGTTAACACAGTACAAACAGAAGAGATTTTACAAGGATTACAAGATGATGGAGTAAATGTAACTGTAGAAAATGTAGATGAATATTTACAGAAACAAGGTGTTTTAGTAAAAGTTCATGTGGGACGTTTACGTAACTATGTAGAAGTTACACCTGGATTGTTTGGGGTAGATGTAAGTCAATCTGAAGAGTTGGGTTCTTTCTTTAAGAATTATATTCGAAACGGAAGATTGAATTTCATTCCAAACGATTATGAGAAAAAGCTAAGAAGCATTGAAGCAAAAGTGAGAAAAATGAAAGCAAGTATGGCAATTGGTTATGATAATGAATATTTACCAATTGAAATATATAAAGATTTTTCAAAATACGTCAAGGAAGCAAGAGTTGAGTATTTTGAAGTGAGAGACAATATCTTAGCTAACTGGATTCAATTGATTAAAATCTTTGAAGAATCATTAGAAAGTAGTTTGGAACAAATGGGAGCTTTAAATAAAGAAGGCATTAAAAGAAGTATTATGAGTCGCATTCCATCAGAGGATAAATACGCTGAAAGCTTTTATTTACGAACAAGCTTAAAAGCATTTCCTGTTATGGCGAATGTAAACTTATTTGATGATGATGTGGCAGAAGAAGTAAGAGAAAGTCTTCGTCAAGAAAGTGTAAGAAGTGTATATGAAATTATGGGTAATGTATTAAATGATGCATTCCAAGTTGTAAACCGTTCATTATGTGTTTACGAAGAGAATCATCGTGTAACAAAAACAACATTAAACAGTATTAAAAATAATTCATATCAAATTAAGAAAAAGAATTTATTTAAAAATGCTTTTGTAGATGAGATTGCGAATGATATGTACACTTTATCTGGTACACCTCAATCAGACCTTTCGGAAGCAGGGGAGATTTTGTTAGCTAAAATTTATGGATACGCTTATGAAATTGGTGTTACAAATGAAATCGACATGAAGAAGAGTATCTTATCTGAAGAGGAATTGGAGATTTTATGTAGTACATTTAGTCAACAAACCAAAGAAGCAATGAGCATGTAAGAATATAGGGAAAAAGACTTTGACATCTGTCAAGGTCTTTTTTGTTGTCACTAATTAAACGAATAAAATCACTCAACTTTTCTATAATGAGTTAAATAAATTTTCAGATTGGAAAAGAGGTGATGGGTATGAATCATTGTGTGCTTTTTTCAACGATTTCTGCATTGTCTTATAGTGGTTATATTTATTCTTCAATGAATTGTGCATCTATATTTACGCAATTTGTATTTCTTTCAGTTAGTATTGTCCATGTATTGTTTGCGGTATACTTCTTAATTAAAGAAGCTCAAATGAATTAAATCATATTGACTATAGTTAATTAATGTTTTACTCTTAATATAGATTAAATATATGGAGAGTGAATAGGATGCAACAAAAATTAAACAAAATTCTTGAAGAAATCAAAGTAGAAACAGATAAATGGAAGTTAAAAGCTTTACATGAAGAAAAATCATCTATTTTAGAGGAGTTAAAGCCTTCCACAAAAGAACGTATTATTTACTTTGAGGAATCAGAAGTGGCATTTGTTCCAACTGGATTTACAAATATGGAAGCAATTATTGATGCTATGCAAACCATTCCTGCATTAGTGGACCGAAGAAGTATCCTTGAATACAATGCGGTGCAAAGACATCCCATTCCGTATGTAATTGTAAAACATCAAAACAAATACTTCTTTATTATTCGAGAAGGTAATAGTGGTGAAATTCGATTGATTGGAAAAATGGGGATGCTTGGTGGTCATGTAGGTGAAGAAGATATCCACGTAAGCAATAAGGATGTAGACCTGTTTAAAACGATTGAGAATGGTTTGTATCGAGAGTTAATGGAAGAAGCGGGTATTACTTCAGAAATGATTGAATCTATTCATTTAGAAGGTTTAATCAAACTATCTGGCGGTGTAGAAGATGACCATTTAGGGTTTGTTTATATGGTAGAATTACGTACAGATGATATTCAAAGCCAAGAAGAAGGCGTGATTAAAGGACTTTGGGTAGATAAAGAAGACCTACCATCTATTAAAGACAAGTTAGAAAATTGGTCTAAAGTTGTATACGAAGAAATTCTCCAGAAAAAATAAGCACTGATAGTATCCGTACAAGAGACTGCAAATATTGTTTTGTGGTCTTTTTTACATGATAAAAGTTCTATAGTGGGAATAAATTTTGTAGATAATTAGAATGGGAGAGTGGAGTTTATGAAATTAAATGAACAGCAAATGAGTTTATTAGTAAAGATACATAGCAATAAAGACCTCTTGGTAGGTTCTCCTAAGTATTTGGCGATGGATGATGATGGAGAGTTAAGGTCTTATGTAGGAGGTATTCCTACTAAAAACATGCATGGTTTTTGGGGAGATTCTTGGAACGCTATTCTGTTTGATTCATATTCTCAAGCAGATGCAGAAATTTTGTCTTTTATTCAAGTGAATCATGACGTTCCGTTCGATATCGAAAAAATGCTGAGAACTGGTTTAGTAAAAACAACGAATCCTCATCCTTTATTAGACGTGCTTAACGAGTGTCAACTCAAAACGTATAAGAAAGAAAAAAGTGATATAGGTGGGTTTATTGAAGAATGTCTTTGTTATGATGAGGTAACAATTTTTGGGGATGAAGATAAGTTTTTCCCTGATGGATGTAAATCGAATGTTCACTTTTTTGATAAAGAAATTTTTCAGAATTCGCTTAGTAAAGGAGTAATTATGTTACTATCTCGCTCTAAATTAATTGTTGTAGATGCTACTTTGCAGAATCAAGAAAGTTTAATAACATTGAAAAATGCTAAGGAACTAAATCGAATTGGTCATTCAATTATATTGATTGAAGAACAAGAATAGACAAGGATTTTTCTTATCACAAAGGTCTTACATGTATTGTATAAGACCTTTGTTTGTAATAATTAGATTTGCATAGTAGCTTGTCGTTTTAAAAGTGTGGTTAGTCCATCTAATTGATTAACCACAACACCATCAAAACCTAAGATGTTATCTTGAGCTAATTTTTTCAATTTATCATTAACAACACCTGACATTAGGCAATTTTCAAAGCAACCTAAGTCTTTATTATAAGCACCAAGAACTATAACACCATATTCAGCTAACATGCTATCAAACTTTTCTTCAATGAAAATTTTCCCATAATATACATCGTTCATAGTTAACATAGAAATCCCTCCTGATTGTATAAGGTTACATATTTTCTGCATCTCTTTTTAATAAAGTTTTCCATAGAAACGCCTTATTTAATGTGTACTTTATATTATATATTCGAAGGTGCTGAAAAATAAGAGAGTGAATGAGGATTTCGTTTGCAAAGGGAAAGATATATAAATATTTCTATTAATTTGATTATAAAAAATAAGGGGGAAACAAAAGTGAAAGGGTTTGTTTGTATTACATCATTTGAGAATTTACACGACTTTGACCTACACCCATATGCTGTGCGTCTGCATATTACCCGAAGCATAAAACAAGGGATTATGGTTGGAAAAGGATTTGTTCATGTACCACATCTATCTCCATCCTTACATCTCTTTTTTCAAACAAAAGATAAATGGAAAAAGTTAAAATTTACAGAGGAAGAGAAAGAGAAATTAGAAAAAGGAAATACAGGGACATGGTATGATTTGTATGAAGAATCGTTTGTTAAAGAAGCAACAGAAAGAAAGGACTTTCAAAAAGCGTATAAACGTCTTAAAGAGCGTTTAGAGGCAGGAGAAAATGCAGTATTGGTTTGTTATTGTGAGAACAAAGATAAGTGTCATAGGGGGATTGTAGGGCGTTTATTAGAAGAAGATGGTTATCAAGTAATCTATCAATAATAAAAATGAGAAGGTGAACCCATGCGTTCTAAAATTGTGCCAAAGGAAATGATACCTGAGATTACAAGAGGAGTATTTGTCGAATATGAACCAGAGTTGCCATATCCATTTGTTCACTATCCTACAAGAATGGGAGTATTTCATGCCTTCCAACAAGAGAAAGATGGCCCTTTATTTTATTGTTCGTGTCAAAAGCAAGGTGTTGAAAATTATTTAAAAGTAAAAGAACGTTTATCGTTTAGTGGTCTTCCGAAAGCATCACAGTTGGAATTAATGGAAATCTTTATTCAAAACATTAAATTCGAAGATAACTTATGCCATATCTGTAATAAAGTTTGTCCGAAGTATGGACATGGAAAAGCAATGAATGAAACAAAGTTTTATTCTATTTATGGATATTATATAAAGGCATTGTCCTATTCTTATGGATTAGATAATAGATTTAGAGATATTTGCTACCCGAAGCATATTCCTGGGGATATTGTCCCGCTTCTAATTGCAGAAGAGCAATATGGGGGACGACTGGTTCTGGACGAGCAATCCTCTAAAGATTTCAAACGATACTGTGAAAATGTTATAAGAACTCGAATGGGGTACTTTGCAATAGGGAAAAAGTGGACATCTGAAATTAAACTTTTAGAATTAATTAAAGGAATTTTTCCTGGATACACAGTTATTCATCAATATGAGTTAGACCATCTAAAAGCGGATATCTATATTGAAGAATTACAGCTTGTCATTGAGTATCAGGGGGAACAACATTACAAACCTATTCCGTTCATGGGTGGAGAAGAAGGACTGAAGAGAAGGCAGGAAAGAGATAAGGAAAAAATAGATTTATGTAAGTATTATAATCTGGATTTAGTGTATGTAACATACTTAGATGAGTTGTCAGAGAAAGTGATAAAAAATAAAATATCTCCTTATTTGAGGGAGAGAATAAATTGAACGCAGGTTCTGTATAGAATCTGTGTTTTTTTTATTTGATTTATTGCTAAATAATCCTCTACAAAGATGATTTTGTTAATAGAGGATAACAAAAAGGCATATATTCTATAAAACTTCTTTTTATTGACTTTAGTCGATAAAATAAATAAAATTAAATAAGGGAGTTGATGTCGTGAATAAAACTGCAAAAAGGTGTCTATTAGGGATTCTAAGCATAGGTGTGTTAGCCATTTCTGTAGGTTGTGGGAATAATGAAGAAGAACAAAAATCACAAAATACAAAATTAACACAAGAGCAATTGCAAAAAGTTTTAGATTCTCAAAATAAGAAAAAAGATAAAACAGAAGAAAATAAAGATGATAATAGCAAAGAAAAAGAAAAGCCAAAGCTTGAAAAAGATAAATTCATAAATGAAGTGAATCTAATGATGGGGGGAGAATACATCAAGAAAATTGATGTGGCTGATGCCCATGCTACCTTAACTTACTATGATTCTTATCAGGCTGTTGTCTCGGAAAACTCTTCAATGAAAGATTTAAAAGAAGAAACATATAAAGAATATTGGAGTACAGGAGATAAGATTGATAAATTGTTTGTAATTGAAACAACGAGACTCTTTAAAAAGAATCCTGCGTTAGAAAACTTAGAAGTTATCCTTCCATTTGAAGGGAAAACATATGAGGCTTCTATCAATAAAAAAGAATTAGAAAAAGTTCTGAAAGTAAAAATGGATACTTTGAATGAAAGTACAAATTGGAAAGAATTTACGGATAAATATGCCTATGGATTAGATAATGTAGAGAGACAAAAGGTATTCAAGCACTTTGTTACGATTGAATAGGTGTATGTAGAGAGTGAAAGGAGGTGGAATATATGATACAGATGCATCAACCAAGAATGAGAATTCCTCATTTCACAGTCCATTAGGTGGACCAAATAATGGTCCCTAAGAAAGGGATGTGATATATATGAGTAGAAGTTATAAAAAAGTACCATGTGTAAAAGATAATCAAAAAGCAGAAAGAAAATTTGCCAATCGAAAGGTTAGAAAGTTTAAAGGTGAGCTTGCAAACGGAAGTGCATATAAAAAACTATATGACCAATATGACATTTGTGATTGGAAAGTTACCTATTATTACAATACATATGTTAAAGATAAAGAAGCAGAAGAAAAATCATTATTAAACTGTGGGCAAAAATGGTCTTATTGTGATGATTATTCATATAAAGATTGGTACAAACGATACAAAAGAAAATAAAGGAGCTAATACATGAAAACAATTCAAGAAATACAGGACGAAATGCAATCTTGTTTCTTAACTATTAGAAACTATAAAAATGCGTTCAATAATAAAAAAATTCCTGAAGATGTCCTGAAATCTGTTGTCTTGGAAAATGAATCAATGATACTATCGCTTAATTCAGCTTTGGAGATGACAGCAGAGCAGGAGATAAGAGATAAGATTAAAGATTTGGATACCAACGAGAATGCTATACGGGATTCTTATAAGCAAGGGGAAATAGATAGACAAGTCTTTCGTTCGGAATTGTTGCAAAATAGCTCGCAAATTTCAGCTTTGAAATGGGTATTAGGAGAAAATGATAGATTTGATTAAAAGAACAGTAAGAAATTACTGTTCTTTTTTATTATGTATAAATACAGATGCAATAAAACCAATTGTGGAGCTTATAAAAACAGTTGTAGATAATACACTTACTCCTATAATAAACCAACCATCAAAAAGGAATGCAGACACATAAAAGGTTAAGCAGGACATAGCAATAAGAATTGTAGGTAGCACAAACTTTAGACCTGGCTTTTCAGGATATTTTTGTTCGATAAAAGCAGAGAAAGAAATAACCAATATAAATACAATAAGACCAAGAAGAATTATCTCGAAAAATCCATCCATACTATCAACTCCATTCTATACAGTTATACTTATTATATGGGGAATCAATGAAAGATAGATTGTTGTTTTTAATTATATTACTATATAAAAGAGAAAAAACACCTTTTGAGATGCTTTTCAGTGCTAACTTGTAAGGAATAGTATAATCCAAGGTATAAATATGATAGATGCAATAAACACTCCTATATGTGCGAATAAACTACCTATATTTTTTGTATTTGAACGTAGTAAGTAAATAAAATAAATAAGAGAGAGAACAGGGAATGCTAATACGAATAAACTAAACATGGATTTATTCTCTGCAAAAGGAATTGCAAGAGCAAAAATTCCTGATATCCCCACGCCTCCACCTAAAATTAAAGTTAGTAAAAAATGAATAAACTTGTTTTTATTATTCATTTTTTTATTTAAGATTCTGCATGGCATATAACTGCTCTTGTGATAGAATCATCGTTCCAATACATTCGTTATCTTTAAAGGAGAAAGAATGGATAACGCCATCTGCAAACACTTTAGAAAGTACCTCTGTACCATCATGTACACCCACACTTTCATATCCTGCTTTCTTTAAATTCTCATACATTTGTTTTCCGTCAATTGCTTCGTTCATTCATGACACAACCTTTCGTTTTTTCTTTTTTAGTTCTTCATTTTCTATTGCAAGTTATTTAATAATCTTCTAATACTTTTCCTTCAGTAATTTCAAGACTCTATGTATCTCATCATTTGTTAAGGCTTTTATATTAGGAGCATATCCTAAAGCTTCATTCATAACGAAATATTTTTCAGGAAGTGTAAAATCACGTTCTTTGAATTGTTTTTGAACTTCACGTCTTAGGTCATTTGTATTTTGAAAGAACTCTACCAGTAACATGTTGTATCCTCCTTTTATTTATAAGCGGTTGCTAAACGTCTTTTTATCCATGTGCTTATATTGTTTTTGGTCGTTGAATCCATTTCTCTTCTTTCAACATAAATACATAGTGTTTTAACGTCATATTTTCGGTTTTCAAGCTCTTTTAAAACATTCTTGAAGTAATCATTACCGATAAAGTCAAATGCAATGAGAGAGCCATCTGACTTGTTGGGATAGCGTATCATCCACTCTTTTGTTTGGTAGTTCCAGTAAACTGCCAGAACATTTTCCTTTCTAAAATGACTTGTTCGTTTTCTCGGATGGGATTCAGAAAATTCGTTTGTATGAACTCGGAACAAAAAAGTAGAGAGGTCATAATTTCTATTTAATAATTCCTGTAATAAAGAAAGGAAGAAACGTCTTTCAAGTAGTTGAGAATGTAAATAAGAACCACTTCCTGACCTTGGAAAATAAATCATCCAATCATTTTCTTTTTCTGACCATTTGAAACCTAATGTAGTCTTCGGGTTAAGAGAGTAGTTCATCGCACTTTTACTCCAAACTCTTCTTCAATTCGTCTTTCCATAATCTGAACTTCTTCACCTTCCGTCATATCATATGCCCATCCTGAAAATAATCTTTTTAAAATCTCTTCTTTTGAGGAGAGGGCATTTTGGAAAGCTTTATTGCTTTTCTCCTTCATTTCTTTCAAGTGTGTTTCTGCTTCTATTTTGTCAAAGAAGTAGATTTTTCCAATATAATCCGTATCAAACCCGATGCTAAAATACTTCTCTTCCTCAGATAAGCATTTTAAGTTCCATTCTATAGAGTTATTCAGTGACTTCCTTACTTTACAGGGTTCAACTTTTTCACCTCTGAATGAAGGAATAATTGCGTAAATAATCATGCCTTCTTTTATCTGATATTCTTTTGTCATTTCATTCACTCCACTCTTTTTCGTTTCGGAACTTTCTATTTAATGTACTTGTAGAAAGGGTACTAAGGATGTCTATTAATGTAGAGCATAAATCATCTGCATATGGGGAGTCTTCATGCTTTAATGTCTCTTGAATAGCCCAAGCGTCATAATCTAAATAAGAGATATCCTCTTTGGGAATAGGTAGTTTTGATTTGATAGTCTCTAAATGAGCAATCCCTTTATTTAACATCCACTCCGTACATAGTTCTGCTGAACGAGGCATCTCTAATTTTTTCACCTGTTCAAAGAAGTTCGTTATATTTGTAGATGTATGAATGTTGTAATACTTCATGAGTGCTGATTTATATAAGCGTAAAAGATTATTGAATGAAACATCGCCTGGATGTAATAAGTTAGATGATGTTGAGATGTTGAACCAATCCCTAATATCATCATCTTTTACTTCTATATTCTCTTTAATATTTATCCATATCACTGCACCGAGAGGGTGAGAGTAAGGAATCGGTTTTGGAAAGATAACCGGATTTCTAAAGACCCATGCGTGAGTTTTTTTATAAGGTGGTTCTGTATCTCCAGTCACAGGGATTTTATGGTGTTCATGAGTGCTATTAAAGGCTTCTTTCGTTAAAGGAATACAATCTACTAAATCGACAGTTCCAAATACCATACCTGAACCACTTTGAATCAACGCAATTGTTCCTCTGATTTTTGCATTTCTGCTTCGAATTTCCCAATCTTTTTGACCGCTTAATATAAGATTTATCCAATGTTTCTTAATTACAATGCCTTTCATAACCTTCTTTCACCGTCCTTTTGTTGATAATATTATAGTAACAATTTAATTAACTATAGTCAATGAAAAAAGCAACACCTATTAGGTATTGCTTTCATTCTGTTATGCTATTTTTTTAACGCTTTGATGAAATTCAAAGTATTCTTCAGGTTTTAACTGATGTGGAGAATCTAATAAAGTAGCACTTCGATAAAAACCGTTAGTTAATAAGTAATACATTACTCTATTATCTACTTTCTCATTTTCATATCTATTTAAATAATATTGAAGTGAAGAGTGATTTTCCTTTTGCTTCGTTGGATGCTTTAATTGTTCTTGAATTGCGTCACATAATTCTTTATTTCCCCAAAATGCATCCTCTTGTGCGAATAACAGATGAGCATAAGACGCTCCTTGTAAATATGGGTTACGCTCTAATGCTACTTTGAAATAATTCTCAATGATTTGCATCAGATTTTTATATCTTGGGATACCAAAAACCTGCTTGAATAGATTTTGAGCACAGATAAAATTATCTCCTTCGATTTTATCAGCTTTTTCTTCAATCAGAACACCATTCATATAGTGTCTAAAATAGCCTGTATCCGTTACGCTATGGAAATGGAAGACGATGAAATCCTGCAAAGGAATTCTTTCTGATAATTCCTTTGCTAATGTCTCATCAGCAAATGGTGTAATTTCGTGATTCAAAATACTTCCGTAATTGATAACCTTGAAATTATATTTTTCATCTACAGGTAGCGTGACTAAGCACTGACTTCCGTAGTTAACTTTTAATTCGTTGTCCTTTAAAATTTCTAATGTTTTTTCTGCTAATACTTTGTTTGAAATAGAACCATGAACCATGATTCCGTAAAATTGTCTACTCATATATTCATCCTCCTTCATTTTATGATGCGGTTGCTAATGGTTTATATTGATGATTCAGTTTTAGCACACAAGGGAATAATTTATCTATTTGCATAAACTGATTAACAGGAAGTCGATGAAGCTCTAATTGAGATGTAAAGATTACTCGTATGCCTTTCTCATTTAATCGTTCTACAAACTTTATAAATGAGGGGAAAGGTACTTCATTTAGTAGTTGCATTCCTTCATCAATCATTACCGTTTTTATTCCACTTTGAATTATAGTTTCAAAACTACTTACAAATTCCATGAATGAATGTTTGACTTCATCTAATGATTTTGAAAATGGATTAATTTCAACGATTTGAAATAAAGAACCATCAATATCATCATTTATTTTGGTAGAAGAAATCGTTCTACCATTAAATGTTGTAACAGGTGTTTTAAATTCATTTATATTAGGTGTTAGTAGTAGGGTGTTTTCGCTTTTCGTTAATAAATCCATAAGTGATTCATTTAAGAAAAAAGTCTTTCCCACTGCGATACCACCTGTAACCAGTAAGTTTTGATTTAAGATATGTACTCTGAACACAAGAAAAACCTCCGATGTGTATTTATAAGTTATATTATAAATAAATTATTAACTATAGTCAATAAAATTAAAGGAGGTTTGCTCGTGTGTATTAAATTGTAAGATTTCTATAATCCAATGTTAATTGGAAATAATTGTTAGGTGATAGATAGGTGGGAGCATCTTTTAATGTTGCGTCACCCTCGAATCCATGCGTAAACAGATACATTTTTTCTAACGCTATATTTTTATTTGACTCCATTATGTAACGTTGATAATAAGGTCGAACGATAGAAGGCGGGAAACTGTGGGAACCTTTCAATGTACCTAATTCTTCATCCGTTACATTAGGATTTTGAATCAACGCTTGTACTTGTTCATACAATGCTCTACGCATCGGTCTTTTTTCGGATACAGAAGAGAAATGCAGGTGAGCATAAGAGATAAGAGAATAGGGATTTCTCTCATGCAGAAAAGAAAAATAAGAATCAATTGATGATAGGATAGATTCAGAAGCAGGGAAGTGTAAGGTATCAGTTAATAACTGTCGTCCTATTTCTAATTTATCGAGTTCTGGACTTTCAATTTTTTGCACAAGGCATCCATTTCTAAAATGCGAGATTAACCCTTGGGCAGTTCCGTCGCAATAATTGGCAATGATAAAATCCTCATTTCTAATTACGTTTGATAATTTCAGTGCGAATTCCCTGGGTGTAAAAACAGGAGATTCATAATTTCCAATAGAATCTAATGAGATTTTTTTGAAATAAAAATCAGGTGAGGGTGGGGCTACCATTAAAACATGGCTGTCCATTATTATCTTTGGTTCATCCTTAAGTATTTGATGCGTTGATTGAATTAAGTCTTCATTTTTAATTGTTTTTGGTAGTAATAATACTTCAAAACGCCAACCCATTTCTATTCATCCTTTCTAATTACTGCTTGGTTTCATTTTCTTCCTCTATTTTGCGAATGATAGAGGAGATACTAATGTATGTATCTTGTGTTATTTGATGAAACTCTTTGATTAACTGTTTTGCTCTTTGATAGCAAGAAGGGCAAATATAAACAAATGTACCTCGATTAGAAGGGATTACACCCCATCCTGCATCTATTAGTTCTTTATTTAGAGAGTTTTTATTTGCCTTTATACTATGCTGTCCACATGTACAAGTTACTTTATGCATCATTCAATCTCATCCTCTAAGAATTGGTCTATAGATATATAAGGCTTTTCAAGAAGTTGATGCATGGCTACAGCATGTTCTTTTGCTTTAGTCCAACACGTAGGGCATAAATGAATGCACTCTGCATCAAAAGTAAATATAGTTTGAAATCCTGTATGTAAGAAGATATCTCCAATAGATGCAATACCTCTGTCTATCGTTTTCTTCTCTCCGCATTTACATGTAATGGTTCTCATTATTAATTACTTCCTTTCTTTACATTTCTTTATTTTCTGAACTGGTTACAACTGTTAAGCAATCAGATGGAGTAGGGGAGCTCAACCACACCTCGTCACCTGCATATTCAAAAGTTACGCCAAGATTCTTGGCCATAATGGTATCTACTTTTAATAAAACGGGAAACTGATTGCGTTTCGCAGATTTATTTGCAAAAAAGGTTGTTTCTGATAAGTGAACATTTACTCGTTTCATTGGCAGTAATCCCAAATTTTGAATAGAGTCCAAATGTTCCATACCAGTACCATGATAAAGAATATCTGGCAACACTCGATTTTGCTCTTCATCACTTTTTACCGAAATACTATGACCGTATCGAGCTTTTATTTTTGTTCCTGTAGAGTCGAGTTTGTAACGTTGCTTTTCGTCTGTTTTAACAACCTCTAAAATCATCTCAACAGTCACAATATTAGCCCATTTTTCATTCGAAGAAATGGCATTTAATAGTTCATGAATTGGTGCATAACCATATTCATCTAAAGAAACATGGAATTGAGAAGGGGAATGACGAAGGATTTTACAAAGAAATCCACCGAGTTTATTTGCTTTTGTTTTTGATAAACGAGCCATGTGTAAAATACAATCCTTTCTTTAGTGGGATTTTTTATTTGGTACAAAGAATATTAATAAGGGCATAGCAATAAAACAGACAAAAACATTCATTGCCAGTGCATAATATAAAAATCCTTTATGAAACAAAAAAGATTCAAGTTCTTTATCATTTATTAACAAAAGAAAAAGGGAGCTGAATAGTACAGCTAATGTTGTCTGTAATAAAGTAAGATATGTATTTTTACTGCAAAAGTATAACTTTATTAATTGAATTCTATAATTTATAGGAGTCACGTCCTTTATCAGTGTTAATCGTATATAGCTATTGTAAAACGTAAATAAACTATTGTAAATAAAATATATAAAATAAGTAAAAAATATATTACTTAAATAGACAATCATTATTGTTTTTTGAGATTATATAAAATAAAAAACACCGTATTACAGTACGGTGTTTTTGTAAGAAGTATATAAGTTTATACTCCTATCTCCATATCGGATGTTTACCAATTAATCAACATTATATTATACTGCAAAGAGAAAAACAAATGTTAGTTAACCTTGATTTTTCCGTTCTTCTTTAAGAAACGTAGTAATTTTCTTTCTTTTCTTTCAAGAGCCTGTTTTTCGGAGTTATTCATATCAAAATTATAGTTAAATTGAGAACCTGAAATTGTTTTGTTAATTCCTGTTAACGTTGCTTCAACTATGTAATTATGGCAATTTGGACATTCTTCTTTAACTGAGATTAACACACTACTATAATTAGAAGATTTCTCTACTAATGTAGACCCACAAACCATGCATACATTTTGTTTTATTTGTTTTTTCTTAATTCTCTTGTTCATCTGCTAAAACATCCTTTCAATGTATACAAGCTGAACAATGTATACACTTTCTTTTTTCAGCATATCGAGAAGAGACTTTTTCGTCAACTAATTTATTGTTTAGAGGTATTAGATTATGAGATTTTTTCTAAGTTTTTCATATGTAAAGTAGAACCATTTTTGCTTTTGAATTGCCCGTTGCCTACATAACTTTCAATGACATGTGTTTTACCACTTATTTTGTTAAGAACTGAATCCCCTTTGAAAAACGGATATTTATCAGAATTATCTTCTTTAGGTTCAAAAGTTTCTAAAATACGGATGGCGAATTCAATTTTTTTGCTATTTAATTCGTTTTTAGGAATTAATAAATTTTGAATAATTTCCGTACTTGTAGGATTTTCCCGTGCTTGTTTCTTGTAATTCTCGATATCTTCTTTTATACACTCCAAGTGTTTATTAAGTATCATAAGAGGTGCATCTAATGTACCCATTCTATTCACTTCCTTATTGTTTTTAATAAATTTACAAAAAGGCATTCGGATGAACTGGAATGCCTTCTTTTTAGTTATTGAGTTATTCTTTTAATCAGTTCAGGGATAGGAGGGAGCAATACAGGTAGTTTTTCTTTAAACTCCTGCCAATTGTTCACTCGCGTAATATCCGCTGATACCTCTTGGTTCCATGGTTGATTCATACATACAGTAACACGCCCTAATGAATGAAACTCTTCTAAATTATGAGGAGCATCATCAAATAGTAATGAACCTGTTACTAAATATTTTGAAGAAGTAAAAACAATGTTCTTTTGCTGAACAAAGGGCAAGTATTTCTCCACCCATTTTCTTTTATCGTCAGCAGGGTTAGAAGTTTTGCAATACTTGTGGCAGTGTGCCTCCCCATTAGCATGTCCTCTTGGGCTTGCTGAGACTAATACGATTTCATAGGTATCAGATAGCTCTTGTAATACGTCAACAGCTCCAGGCAAGGGTTTAGGATAGTGTAAGTATAATCCTGGATGTTTTAACAAGTCATAGATTTGTGCCCCGCAATAATCTTTCGTATAATGCTGAACATCCCAACTTAACAATTGTTCTTTTTTTAAATTATCTTGATAATGATTGTTGTAAATAGATAACCATTCATCTACAAAATTAGCAATCGTATCATCCATATCGAATAATAAGATTTCTTTTCCTTCATTTGTAAAAAATCGTTCTTTACCCTTATAAAATACTCTTTTAATCATGCTTTTTTCCTTTCTCGTATCCATACAATATCTATTATAAAATCAAAGAATTTCAAACATTACTTCGAATAAAACGTCTTCTTCAAAAACAAGTTCATCTGAGAAGTTCCCCATGCCTAACTGGAACAAATTAGTTTCTCTATTATAAGAAATATGTAATGGTTCCGTAGGACGTGGAGTGTCAAATGAATCAGATTTAACATCGACACTTACATCGTTACAAGTTACTTTTGCAAGAAGTAACATTCGTTGGAATAGAGCTAATTGAATGGAAATCTTTCGTTCTGAATAACCTTCTGGTTCACAGCTATTTTCGCTACGAAATACAAGTCTAATATCTTCATCACCTAAGTATTGAATGACTTTTACTGTGTCATAGAAATCATATATATGTTTGCTTTTATTCTCTAAAGTTACGGTTATTTTTTGAGTCAACTCTTATCCCTCGCAATCTTTTATTATACGTTTTATTATATGTTCAGTTTTAACTATAGTCAATATTATGTTATATTTAAGTAAATAATAATTTATGGTGGTGTAAACAGTGGAAGAGCTAATTTACCTAAAAGGAGAAAACAAGACAGAAATAACAGCAATGCATATTGCACAAGAATTAATTAACAAGAGTAAGCCAAATACTAATGAATCTATCACACATCTAAAATTGCAAAAATTGCTGTACTATGCACAAGGATGGAATTTAGGGATTCATGGAGAGCCGATGTTTACAGATGATATTCACGCATGGGTACATGGACCAGTTGTTCCAACCATTTATAACCGCTTTAAGCGATATGAGTATTTTGAAATCGGGAAGATTAATTGTTTCTGGGATGAAAAAACAAATAAACCCTTTGTAGACCATGAATTTAAACGAATTTATTGTTCTAAAGAGTTATGGTGTCACATCATAAAGTCTGAAATCATGAATAAGTCGCAGAAAAGATTGTTTCATTTTCGGGGGAAGGATATAGAAGAAGAGATGAGCGAAGAAGTTAAAAGGGAATTGAAAAAATATCAGGATTATAATTTTTATCCAGAAGGAAGAGAAATAATATGATTAAACCACTGTTATATAAAGGTCTAACAAAGGAAGGGAAATGGGTGCGAGGTAACTTAGTATACACAACCGATTGCGAGAAAGAGCATCAAGCTATTATTATTCCTACTGAAAATAATGGTATGTATACACAAGAAAATACTTCATATCCTGTTTCAAAGAGTGATTGAGAATACCTAAGAAAGATAGGAAAGGACAAGTTTGAAACGAATGATTTAGGGTTTGAAAAATGGTATCCAGTTGATATTAATACTGTAAAAGTTATTAATAAGATAGAAAACGAAAATAACGCTGACCTACTCATGAAGAACGACAAAATAAAAGTTACGAAAGAAATTGCTGATGCATTATATGAACTATTAAATATGTGCAGAAATGATATAGTTTGTGCAGTAAATGAATATTTTGATATGCGTTTTGAATGGGAGGAGCAAGGTGATGGACTTAAAGTTCTTACTGAATTAGGGACAGATAATTTTATAAAAGCGATGTACTTCGGTTATGAAGTTAAAAATGAAGAGCAGAAAACGGAGTTGAATAGAAGTTGCTTGTAAAGAAATTTAGTACAGTAACCAGTATCCTTAAACGAAAAAATCACTTTCTCAATTATAGGAAAGTGATTTTCAAGGAGAATATGTTATACTTCTTGTAATGTGATTATTAGCCTAATACTCTGGCAATTCAAAGTGATATCGGTGCGCTTGATATACTTATGCGTAGAATTAGACTATTTATCCATTATAATCATAAAAATAACTTATAACAATATTTAATTTTTATATATTTATAATAAAATTTATAAATTTGTTGAAAGCTTACAACAACCACAATCGTACAAATAATAGTTGTAAAAAACAAGGAGCTAATTAGGCTCCTTGTTTTTGTTTTGCAACTAAATCTACTGCGTAATAGGGTCTCAATATATCTTCAATTGTAAATTCTTCATTTTTATCTCTATTGAAAAACAGTTCGAATGGTGTTTCAGATGGTCTTTCTAAACGTAATTCAAATGTATATGGTGCTGTCATGATACTTACGGCACAATCACTGCCGATATAGCTACCGTTATCTGTTTGGATATGCTTTACAAATATTGATATAGTCAGTAATAACTGACTGTTATGTAAGTATGCATCTAAACATTGATATAACTGTTCATGAACGGAATGACCATTGTCTTGATATTTTGCTTCTGTAATTAAATCAAAGTTATCTTCATAAAAATGAATGAGTCGAGGTAGCCTATCTCCTAAGTACATTTCCTTCCATAATAAATTTGATTGCAATAGAAGGGGCTTGTGATTTGCATGACGATTTCGGATTGATTTTATATGTGAGCCATAACCAGTCCCTAAATTATCAAAATCAAAATCAATTAAATCTTCTTCACCAAAAACACGCAATTCATCGTTTTGCAACTCGTATATATCAAAGAATAAACCTGCGTAAAAAGCGAGTTGAGATAAATCAAGTTCCTTTCCAACAACTGCTTCAATAAACATCAAAATATGTTCTAATTTTTCTCCAGTCATTTTTGTAGCAAAGACCTTTTTCATTTTAGGTTCAGTTTGATGAATTGTAAATATTTTAAACTTATTTCCATATAATCTTTTTCCATTCACTGTTTTCATTACAGGGTTTAGTCCTCTGTAGTAGGAGTATATAGCATGAAGGTTTTCTCTGATGCATCTTGCATTATTATCATCTTCTTGTTGAAAATAATTACTTGCTTGTATGTACCGTTGCAAAACTTGCTTATAGGATTCCTCAGAAAAGGAATCTAATGATATATCAATCCCTTTTAATATCGTTTCTTTTGCTATTTCATGAACAGAGAAGAAAGATTTATCTCCTAATTGATTGTATTTCATATTGAATTCTTTAATTAATTCAAGCATTTCTTTATCCATTATCATCACCTCAATTTTAGTTTTTATATGTTATTGGTAAAGATAAGTGAATATTCCTCATGCATTTGTCTATCGCATATGTATAAATCAAAGGAGGTGTTCTTTCAACTTATACAAAAAAGAGCCCTTGGTACTATCATTTAGGCTCTTTCATCTGGTCTTTTATAGTTGCTACAAATAAAAAAATTATTAAAATACAGGCACTGGAGAAATAGGTGATGTCAAAATATAGATTTTCTCTACAGATTCTCATAGAAGAGCAGAGAACTAAAATGAAATAGATAAAAAACAGAAGTTTAATAGAAGAGGGGAAGTCCTTGATTTTTTGTAAATCTATTTTGTCTTTCATTTTTATAGATTCCCTAACCGATAATAGTTTCCATCACGCTTTGCCCTTAAATCCCATACTTTAGAATAGGCTTCCTTGAACGTTAAACCTTTTTCTAATTGTACAACTTTTCCTGATTTGTCTTGCATGAGAATCCCATCTTTTTTTGGTTCTGTCATGTTATTCATCCTCTCTGATATATATAATCTATTAAAATTATAAACATAATTATTTACTATAGTCAATTAATAAACTTTATCAAGTAAGGTGTTTTTGATATTAATAATTGTTTCAAAGATGCGTTTTCTAATAAAAAAGACCTTTTCTATGAATATAGAAAGGGTTTTTAACAAAAATTCATGCCGTTATTTGGCTGGAAGAAGAGTATATGACGGCATATTCTTTTTTCGTGTAAAGATATTCATATCGAGCGTTGGTAACTGCACCGATTAAGGAAAGGGTATTGCCACCTTTGTATTTTTCCTTGCTCTTGATATTAGACGTTTTCGGTAGTACTGTTCCTTCTATATGGACAGTTGTATATCCATTATCTTTCCTTACAATAACGTGTACACCATCCCAATTCGAAAGCTCTGAATGCATTTTGTAAACGGAAGCATGTTCTGATTTACTGAGTAAATGAATCAAATCAACCATTTTTATTCTCCTTTTTTTCAGAATCCTTATTTTTATATACAAAGAAAAATGCAAGAATGCAAAGCCACCATAGGAATATAGCAACTGCATAACTCTTTACAGCATCTTTGAAGTTAGAAGCTCCAAGCATAAGATTGATACCTGATTTTTCTTTCATAGTTCTTGCAAAAATCATAGATAGTAAAAATAAAAACCCTGCCAATAAATATAATTTCCCGATAAACACCCACATAAGTACCCATCTCCTTTCTTAATTAAATCCATCCACCTCGATGGGACATACAAATAAATGCAAATAAAAGTAACCACCATAAGAAAATAGAGAGTGCATAACATTTCATTGCATCTATGTAGTTATTTTCTCCGATTTTGAAATCTGGTTTTTCTTTATCACGTATTGCTTTTGTAAATATCATTCCAAATGTAAAAAGAATCCCTACTGAAACATATATGATGAAAATCTGGATAAATAGTTCCATGCCATTCACCTACTTTCTTATCTTGTTTAAATCCAACCACCACGACTCTGTGCAATAATGGCACAAGCAATGGCGATAGGCCATGCAAAAATGGAAATGCAATAGACTTGTATAATATCCACGAGCTTTGTTTCGCCAAATGTAAAATCTGGTTTTTCTCTATGACTAATGGAATTAAGGATAATACCTACTAATGGAGTTAGACATCCAATTAATAGATAAGTTTTTGCAATGAAAAAGAATGTATCCATATACATCACCTACTTTCTATTCTTCGTTTAGCTTTTTCATAAATCATGTCAAATCTCATTTTCGCCAGTCTTCTCTGTGCAATAGGGATATTAATATTATTTATTATATGTAGATTACGTTCTAATGATTTTATTTCTTCAATTGATACGTAAACCTTATTTGTCATATCTATCCTCTACACTTTCAGGTACTCGTTTAATATCCATATAAAACGTTCCTAAGAGTGGGTCTTTCGAAACAATATAGACTCTTGTTCCCGCATATGTCACGTTTTTAATAGATTCATTATCTCTCAATAAATCGGATATTTCTTCTGCTAAATAAGACCGATGATAAAGAGAGTTAATAGATAAGAACTCGCTTTTTGTAATTCGAGAATCTTCACGGTGATTAATTTTTTTAAATAAAATAGAATCATCCTCATACGAAATATTTAATACCTCTGCCCATTGTTTAGGAGTCAAGATAATAGGGGAAGAGGGTATATCTGTCCCTGAATTTGTGACATTCACTTTCTTTTTACCTAAAATAGATTTTAAAAATCGAAACATCAGAACCAACGCCTTTCCATTAAATACAAAACCCCTCCGAAACATAAACCTATATACTTAAATATTTTTTCTTAAATTGAATTTATTCAAATAAAACATAAAGAAACTATTTACATAAAAACAATATAAATAGAAAACGGTTTTTGTTATTTCTGGATAAATTAATATCCTTATAAATAGATTACTATTTTTCATTGACTATTGTCAATTTAATTTAGGTCATAGAAATAAAAAAGTCCTTCACTTAAAAAGGTGAAAGACTCATTGAATAATTTATGGTAAATGATATTCAGTAAGAAAAGACTCTTTTTCTAAAGAGTCTTTTCTTACGAACTTGTGGTAGATTGTATTTTCGTAGCCCAGAAGTTTTTAATACGCTTTTATGAACACTTTCATACAAATTATAACATTTTTAATGAGCGACATTCAACAATATTTCCTTTATATATAAAGTGCCTTTATTCTGAAATTATTTCTTTTTCGTATTGAAATTTGATGATTGCATTTCTTTCAAAAATGCAGGTAAAATACAACTCCATATGATATGCTCCTATTCAAGGATTTCAGTATATAATGCTTCAACTTTTTCAAGATGTTCTTTATCCATAATACGACCAGTCTTATTAAGGCGAATAAAGTATTCTAATTTCTGTTTTTCTGTTAGTTCGTTTTGACTTTCGGCTAATGAAATGGAGTAGCTCGCAAAATGATTCTGGTCCCGTTGTGTTAATTGGCTAAAGTACTTTCCTCTGTAAGTGAATCTATCTTCAAAAAACTCTTGTAATGCAGATAGACGTTGTTTTCCATCTAACACTTCATACATATCGCCTTCGTATCCTTTAAAAACAAGAACGAATTTACCAATTTCAATGTGATTAAAAATGCTATCAATTAAAGATTCTTTGTCTTCTTGAGACCATACATAATCTCTTTGATAAAAAGGTGATGTATCAATACCTAAATGGTATAACTTGTGAAGAAGAGAATTGACAGTTACTTGAAAAAAATCCAAACGAACATTATCTTCTTTAACAAAATTCGTTGCAGATTCATCAGGAATAGCTCTTACCTTCATCCACTCAAACCAAGAGATTCTCTCTGTATATTTATGTTCTCCTCCAACTCTAAAACTTTTCTGATAAGAAATTTCATAAAAACGACCATCATCGTAAACAGCTTCTACTTTTGCATTTCTTAAATGACTAACATTTACGGTATCTCCAATTTTATGTTGATAAGTAGGAGTGGGAGTGAATGCCCGACCTGTTCTAAGCTTATGTAGCTCTATTTCTCTTATTTCTTCAATTGTTAATGGTTTGCTTTCTTCTGTTTTTCGAGTTTTGCTTGGCATGTTTATCACTCTTTTCTTTACTAATTAACTAAGTAGTATCCTTAGTGCAAATACCTCCAAAACTTTTTCTGGGGTATCTGGGTTGCAAGGAACAAAAACTTTATATTTCTCATTTTTAAAAATAATATTTACATATTTTCCGTACATGTTATCTCCTTGTATCTATCTGTAAAATCTAAGGTGATTATCAACGATAGTTCTGTTTGTCACTTTATATTTATGATATAATCATTAAAAACTATAGTCAATAATTTTATATATAATAGTAAAAAATAAATTACTAAAATAAGTAGATAGAATGGAGAGGTATTCATTATGAATGAAAATCAAACAAAAGCAAAAGAGTATATTAAGAAGCTATCAAAAGGATTAGTAAAATCTTTTTGCTATACGATATTGGTGAAAAGATTCAATCTATCCACGCAAGAAGCCACTGAAGTATGTGAGGAGCTTGTATCTGAGGGATTATTAGTTCAGAAGAATGATATTTTATGCTATGAATGTTATCGAGTAATGGACTCGTATGTAGAAGGTGAAAAATCAAAGATTTCATTTCCCTATGATTGTGATTTATGTGGATTTGAACATGAAGAAATAGAGGATGCTTTAGAAAAATCGGATTCTTATCAGTTTGTCAAAAAGGGGGCTTGAGGGATGAAAGAGTTTGCATTTGATAAAGAAAAAGCAATTGCATTAGCTGAACAATTAGGTCTTACAGTTAAGTTGAATTCGGATACGCCTGGTATTTACTGTAATGGTAAAGAAGTGGATGTAAAAGAGATATTCCCTGAATTAAAGAAATTAGAAGAAGATAAGTGTCTAATTTTATCAGAAGATGAAGCGGTAAAACATCAATCAGAATGGGAATACCCTGTTCTAATTCGCATTGCAGATAAAGATGGGGATTTACCTCCACTGGATAATCAGAAGCAATACAAAGGAATATTAGAACTATATTTCTATGATTTACGAGTAACAGAAGATGAATGGAGAAATAGAGGATTAGAAAAGTATCCTATTTTTACGGACCTACAAGCATTTCAGCTATTTTCATTTATTGAGAACCATAAGAAAGCAGATTCTTTTGTTATTCATTGTGGAGCGGGAGTGAGTCGAAGTCCTGCAATTGCAATTGGAGTAGCAAGATATTTAGGGGATACGGATTTGGCAAAAAGGATTATGGACAACAATAGATATTCTCCTAATCAACATGTATTAAATGTGGTTAATAAAAAAATGGATGAAACCATGTTGTGAAGATAACTTCAGAAAGAAGTTTTATTTAAGGTAGTTTATAAAACGTTTAAGAGGTGCTGAATATGACAACAAGCAAAAATAAAAACAGATTAAAAGAAATTGGAGAGGAATTTTTTCCGATTAGTAGTAAATTGCATGTACCTATTTTTGTGAGCCAACAAAACAAAATAATTATACGAGATAAAACAGGTGTATATATAAATCAATTTCTTCCGTTTCCTACAAACTTACTGGTTGGTTCTGGCAAGGAGTGTACTTTAAACTGTATAGGTAAATCTTCAGATTATGAATGTGTACTTAATTGAAGAAATTAATAAACAAACAAACAAACAAACAATTCTCTTTCTGTTGATTATGATATAATAATGTAAAATTTAACAATTCAGGAGGTCTATATGAATAAAGATGAGAATGTAGAGTTAAGTAAGATTATAGAGAAATATCAATATGAGAAAAGCATTCGTAAACATGCAGAGAAATATTTTGATTATTATCAAAGAAGCAATATTCACAGTAAAATTAAGACCAATGATGATGTGTTATTGGAGAAAAAAGGGATTGAAAATAGACTACAAAGTTATAAAGAAGTATATCCACTTGTTGCACAAGACATCGCTGATATGGAACGGTCATTAGCATTATATGAAATTGCAATAGGGAAGGTAATTCAATGTCCTTCGAAATTCTCTTTTACTGGACAAGAATTATTAGAATTAATTTCGAATATATCAGTATATGAAAAAGAAATTGCAGGTTTTCGCATGAAACGTGCTTATCATGATTAACAACAGATTAGAAGAGACCTACTCAGGTCTCTTTTTATTTTCTATAAATTAATGGTTTCAGTGCAAAAATCGTTTATTCCAGGACATTTTATTTATGCTTAGAGTAACTACATGGGTTGTTAGAGCAGAAAAAAGTTATAACATTCCTCTTCTATTTATATTATTAACTAAAGTCAATAATTAAGAAGGGGGAATTAACATGAAAAATAATAGTTTATTTGTTGGAACTGATAAGGAGAAGAAAAAGAAAGTCTTTTTAAAAGAATCGAGTAGAGGACTTAACACCTTGATTGTAGGCAGTGTAGGTACTGGAATATCAGGGATGTTTCACATACCAATGATAAAACAAGATATAGAACAAAAGAATCATGGTGTCACAGTCTTTGATAACCAAGGGGATGTAGCAAATGTTGCTTATACATTAGCGAAAAGTAATCGAAGAAACGTGATTTATTTTAGTCCCTACCTTAAAAATGTGAAATTTAACCCATTAAGGGGAGAAGAAGAATTTGTTATTAATCTAATGAAAAAAATAGTGAAATGGGAAGGGAGAGATACCCCTAAATTTTTCTTAGACACACATGAACGTATATTAGAAGCATCTATCAAAATTCTAAACAAAATTTTTGATAATCATATTACATTGCAAGAATTAAGTGATTTTGTTAACAATACAAATAGAAAAGGAAAAGAATTATTTGATTTATATTGCTCATTAGAGGATGCTGATAGTCGTACTGTATTGTATATTGGAAAATATTTTGAAGAAGGCAGTAAATCATTTGAGCATAATAGTGGATTGAGAATGATGTTGTCTCGCTTAACATCAAACGCTAAAGTTTCTCACATTTTTAATACGAAGGAAAAAGGTGAGTTTGAGGAAATTGATTTTGTTAAACACATCAAAAACAAAGAAGTTGTTATCTTTAATTTGGAAGGGTATTCATTAGATAAGGATATTGCGAGAATGCTCCCACAATTAATATCTGGTGTATATAAACAAGCATGTATTTGTAACAAACGAAATAATGGAAAAAATAACAATAATTTGTACGTTAAAGATTTAAATGCTTGGATGAATGGCTTTGAGGATTTCTTTTCAATTAATTATGCAATGGATGTTTCAATTATTGCCGATATCCAAAGTCTGTCATTACTAAAAATGAATGTTTCTGATTATGAGAATTACTTAATTGCTAATTTTAAAAATTTCATTTTAATGCCAGGTCTAAATCCTCAGGATATAAATGTATTCAAAGAATATTTTGTAATGGGTAATGAAATTCCTAAACTATATTTGTTAGAGCATGGTGAATTCTTCTTTTATCATTTCAATGATGAAGTTCCAGGGTTTGTAGAAAAAAGATTTTGTAAAGGAAGCCTTTTATCAAAGGAAGACCATGTTTTTATTGATAAACGTTGGAAACGATACAAGAGGGAATTTGAGAAATTAGAAAAAGGAATTGCTCTATAAATGAGTAATTCCTTTTGGTTTCTCCCTCTTTAGCTTTGAATAACTCTTTGAAATTTATCAATACTACCATCACTACACCAATCTAAATTAGCACTTTTGGAAGTCGCCAATTTGAAGCATCTTTTTTTCCAATTGTAATCGAATTTGAAGGCAAATCCAACACAGTTACCATCTGTAACAACTTCCCCTTCTTTTATATCAGTTGTCAGCCTATACATCCCTGTTATTATTGCACGATTAATACTATCTTTTTGTTCTCTTGTATAAGAATTATATGTATCCCACATAGTTACATACTCTGTATCATGCATTTTACGTTTAGATGGTGTTTCGCAGTCCATATAGTATTTTACGGTAAGCTCGCCTTCTGGAAATTTATCTCTGTTTATTTTATGTAGTACCCACACAACAACTTTCTCATGTTCTGGTAAAATTACTGGTACATTCAATTCTTTTTTCATTTTATTCACTCCTTCATTGTATAAACCTCTTATCCTATGCTTCTTCTTTTAAAGTGTACTTAGATAAATCAATATCTACTTTATTTCCATTTTCATCTTCAACCCATTCGCCTCTATAATAACAATTTTTCATATTTTCAATGATTTCATCAATAGAATCAAATTGCATAGATTTTTTGTAAGTACCCTCATCTCCCCATTTTGGTGTATTAATCCAACATAATGAGTAAGAATTTTTCATAATAAACACTCCTTGTAATTATATTTTTTAAAATACCAGATATGTAAACTCTTTTTATTATAGACTGTTCATCAATTTATATAAATATTATTTAAAAGAGAGGTTTTTGACGATTAAAAAAAACACACCACTTTAAACTATTCTAAGAATCAGATTTTCCTGATGTGCTATGTTCGCCATCAATTCCAAATAGTTTTTCTAAAATATTTTCCTCAAGATAATCCAAATCTTCCATAAAAATCCCTCCTAATATGATTTGTAAAAGTATATAAAATTAGAGAGCATAAGGGCTCTCTAATCGGAATGTTTTATTTCAGGAACAACGGCCACTTCAACATCAATTTCAAAAATTACATAATTTCCTCCATCTGCTCCACGAATCACTTCTCCTAAGACAAACGGACGATTTTCAGTAGGGAATGAATATTGACGAATATAGTTGTTACCCTCTTGTTTGTATACTGCTACTGTTCTTTCTGTGACCATATCGAATCACCTCTTTCTTTTTTATTAGTAAAAATAGTTTCTATTTCTTATACGCATTTCGTAATCGTTTTACGCTATATTTTTATTCGTTTTATTAATCTAATGTTATCTTTGCCATATCAGAAATTTGAATTACATAGGGTAGGGATTGAATCATTTCTTTGTCTTTTTGATTATCAATATCTACTCGCCATAAATATAAAGACTTGGTGTATTGAATTTTGTTAAAGAACCATCCTTGCTCATTTAAAAACGAAATAAATTGATTCTCTTGTTGTAAATCAATTTCAACTTTCAAACTAATTTCTGCTCGGGAAGGGTCATTCACTTTTCGCCATCTTACAACCTTTTTTTGATTGTCAGAGTGTGCCCATTTAACCGATAATTCCTGTTGAATAGAAAGGATAGACGTTTCTAACTCACGCATGTTTTTAGATGTGATTTTTTCGTCATGGAAGTTACCGCATCCATCAAAAAATCTAATTTTTGTTTGCATTCTATTTTTCACTCCTAAATAAACGCATTACACACTCAAAATAATGAGCTATGATTACGCTATTTTTGACCGTTAATCGAATTTGAACTTTCATTTTTTATGGATTTAGTTTATCATTATTCATATACTATAGTCAACGAAAAAAGAGGTGTTTCCGATTGGTTAACCTGAGCGGAATAAGCAAGTTGAAATTCATTTTTAACTTCTATATGAAAGACAAGGGCATCGGATTATCAATCATATTTGGAGCCGTTATA
>NZ_JAKUFQ010000074.1:0-28789 GCF_022663475.1 Bacillus cereus group sp. BfR-BA-01382 | reverse complement strand
CCTATAACACTTTAAAGTACGTACTTTTTATTATGTTAAATATATTCCATAATAGCACTTGTAAGCAAGAAATGAATAAAATGTGCTTTGAAGTGCATTTGAGATTGGTTAGCTGTAATACTATGAGGACATTCATACAAAAGAAAACGATTTGTTGCGTTACAATAATTAATCCAAGACTTAACAGTTGATTAATCGAACTGTAAAGTTTAAAATTACAGTAAGATTTTTAGAAGTGAGTTGTCATCGTCTGTAAAATGTAGTTTCAACAATGTTATAGAAGAAGCATTTTGAAAAGAAATGAATAGTAGAGATAAACGAAACATTACGTGAATTTGATTCTAAACTGTAATTTTTTTTAATACATTTCAATAACCGATATGTAAAATGTACGTTTGATAAAAAACATTAAAGGAGTGAGTTAAATATGGTAATTCTATATACAACAGCAAGCTGTGCTTCATGCCGAAAAGCGAAAGCATGGCTTGAAGAGCATCAAATTGATTATATTGAAAAAAACATCGTATCAAATTCTATGACAGTTGATGAGCTTAAAGCAATTCTGCGTTTAACTGAAGAGGGGGCTAATGAAATTATTTCAACTAGATCCAAAACTTTTCAGGACTTAAATATAAATATTGAGGAGCTTTCGCTTAATGAATTTTATAAATTAATAATCGAGTATCCACTAATGTTGCGTCGCCCAATTATGCTGGATGAGAAAAGATTACAGATTGGTTTTAATGATGAAGAAATTCGCAAGTTTTTACCACGTAGCGTTCGAACATTTTTAAACATTGAACTGCAAAAATTGGCCAATTAATAAGTAATATTTTTTAGAAAAAGTTTTTTGAAAGGAGGAAGCAGAAGATGATTGAAGTATGTGTTACAGTTAATTATAATGATAGAAATTATCAAACAAATGTTATTGTGAGTAAAGATACGATTTGGACAAAAATTAAACAACTGGCAGAAGAACAAGTGAAGAAACAGTGGAGTGTTTAATTTTATTTTCAACTTAAAAAGCTAAATGAAGTTATCGGATATAGGCCAGACCGGATAGAATATAAAGGAATTAATTTTTTATGGTAAGAAGTATTCTATATGTTTTAACGTTCTAACCTATCTGTAATATTTATGGCTACAGTATGTTAATATATGAGAAACAATATTTTTAATCGTAGGAGGAAAACAATGAACAGCGACTTTACCTTGGCCATTCACAGTTTAACTTATTTAGCTTTACAGCCAGGCCGGATGTCAACAAGTAATGCTATTTCAGAAAGTGCAGGTGTACATCCAGTACGTATTCGTAAAGTACTAAGTTTGTTAAAAAAACATAAGTTTATACAATCAAAAGAGGGAACTGGTGGAGGCTTTATTTTCGCTCGCGATTTAGGTGAAGTTAATCTTTGGCATATTTATCAGATAACCTCTGAAGGTGCTTTGCAGCCGAAGTGTCCGGAATCAAACGATCAGTGTGTTGTAGGTTCGAACATGCGAAAAGTTCTTTTTGCTATTTTCTTAGGTGCTGAAGAACATCTAGGTGAATACTTAAAGAATTATACAATGAAAGAAGTTGTTGACCTTATTAATCAAGAGCGTTAAGCGGCTTAATTATTATATAGCCGTGAGTTCTTAACACATAAATGTAATGAAAAATATTACAGTTAAATTTATTTTTTTATGTTGTTTATCGTCACTAAAAATAATTTGTAGGAAGGTGAAAGAGTATGATGTCAAAGCATAATCCTGTTTTAAAAGTAGGCGATTGGGTTCGAGGAATATCAGTAGAGGGTGAATTAATACTTGGTTATATTGAATCATTTGATAATGTAGGGGAAGTAGTTAAGGTTAATGTTGTGAAATGTGACAACAGAGATACAATAAATAAAACAATGTCCTTTTTAAGTAAACATGTAAAAAAACTCCCTGAATCAAAGGCAATAAATAAGGAACAAATTCTTTACCTTATAGACCTTGCATTATTAACAGGAGACGAAGAATGGTTTATCGGACTTTCTTCAAAATTAAACTCGATAAACGAGCTAGTTAATGGGGGAGTTTAATTTTTTAGCTTATACCCTAATCAATAATATCCTTTCTTTTGTTGCATCTTAATAAAAGAGGGGATGGATGTTATGAAAATAAGATTAACAATGGTTAGCATCATATGTCTGTTTATTTTTTTATTACCCTGCATTTCTGCTCAAGCAATTGTAAAAAAGGAAAATGATATAAACAGAAATTTTGGCATAGATTTAACTGGTTATAAACTTTATTCGTTTGGTGAATTTAACCAATTAGATTATAAGATAACACCACTTACTCAGTTGTTTTTAGGAATAGTGCAAACAGAAGGTGAGTGGATTAATGAACCACGATTATATATTAAGGGAAATAAAGGTTATTTTCATCTTTTGAAAGCGGACGGTACGAATGTTCTTTATACCGTTGAAAAGAGCGGGGATTTTTGGAGAATTATAGATGTAAAAAGAAAGAAAATCAGCAGAATAACTGTATCAAAACAGCTTTTAAAAGAAGTAGTAATTGAGCTCTTATTGGAGCCAATAAGTAAAGAGGTTGAAAACTATTATAAGGAACCAAAACTTTGGTATCGAGGTTCTGAAAAAATACTTGAAATAAAAAAAGATACAACAAACTATACTTTTTATGTAACTGTTCAAATTCAAACTTTTGAGGGTGCACACAACCCGCCTTATGGAGAGGACACAATTACTTTTCGCATAAAAGGAAATGATCTAAAAACGATTCATTATAAACATAGAGATATTCCTGAAGAAGAGTCGAACAAACTACAATTAAGATAACATTGAAGTGATTTGTTTGTGCATCCTTGATAATGATAATTATGTAAATGAGCTGTCCATATGGGGCAGCTTTTTTGTTTTTTTACTCAGTGTATCTTTTTAAAATGTATATGAATTCAATATTAATAATATATATCCTAAAATTTGGTTTTTTTATTTTGGAATTTTTTCTTTTTACCTACATTAATTATTTATTAGAATATCTTTTATGTTTAAAATGAAATTTTTTGATAAAGGGGATATAAGTATCTTTATAATGAGTAACCTAGAAAAACAATGTATTATTGTATTTTTTTACTAACTAATTCAGCTTTAAGCGATAAAAACAATGGCTACATGCTAACTGTAAAATATTATCCATATAAAATTATTCACCTTTAATATTTCTGAAAATATAAAAATATTAATTTTATAAATATACACGTTATAATGAGGGCGTCGAGAGAAATTTTATTATCTCTGGAGAAAATATAAAAAATGCGATTACTAGTAAGAAAGGTGTGTGATTAGAGGCGAAATGTATGTAAAGTGCTTCAGTGGCTTGTGTAAGCAATATCATCAGTGCTGCCGAAGTTATTAAAGTAATGTATAGAATTGAGAAAGAAATGCCTCGCAAATTAAGAGAGGCCGGTTTAGCTAAAATTACTGTTAAAAGTAAAAAAAGAGAAACCATTAAAGTAATACACTGTTATTAGAAATGTTGCAACGTATTTATGAAGTCTATTCTATATTGTTCTCTTAAGAGGTCTTTATATAAAGAGCGGATATTACGAGTAAACTTTTTTGTGAACGCTAACAATTATATTAGGACGCTAACTAGCGAATGTTTCAATTTGGATTCATTATGATGAAGGACATACAAAGTGGGGCAACTTGTAAGGAATTCATTTTCCGAAAAGGGAATATTTGTTAGGTGCAAAGAGAGATGTAGGAATAGATACAAGGGGGAGTTATTATATGAACGGGAATACTGCAAAGAAAATAGAAGTTCAAGCTGAAAATACCGCACGAAAAAATGAGCAATATGCAGATCCGAAAAAGTGGCATAAGCAGGATACTACATGGGCACTCAGTCTATTTGGAACTGCAATTGGAGCAGGGGTGCTCTTTTTACCGATTAATGCAGGTTCAGGTGGTTTATTATCTTTACTACTAATTACATTACTTGCATATCCAGTTATGTACTACTCACATAGGGCGCTTGCTAAAATGATATACGCTTCTAATTCTGCTGATGAGGGGATCACAGGTACAATTAGAGAGTATTTCGGAAATAAAGCGAGTATCATTTTTAACATCGTATATTTCAGTTCAATTTATACAATCGTACTAATGTATTCGGTTGCGCTTACAAATACTGCAAGTAGTTTTATCGTGCATCAATTGCACATGCCAGAGCCTCCAAGGGCTATTTTATCACTTGTATTAGTTCTTGGTCTTATCGCTATACTGAATTTTGGTCAAGATATCACTGTAAAGATCATGAGTATGCTAGTGTATCCTTTCATAGCTTCTCTACTGTTTATCGCAATATCTTTAATTCCACAGTGGAATACGTCAATGCTTAGCTTTTCAGCTGTTTCTACTGCTTCAACAGGAACAGGATATTTGGGAACGATACTGTTGATTCTACCAATCATCGTATTCTCATTTAATCATTCACCTATGATTTCATCATTTGTTGTGAAACAGAGAGCTACGTATGGAATCGAAGCCACTGATGCTAAATGTGCGCAAATACAAAAGGTTTGTTATATCATGACATTCGTTGTAGTTATGTTCTTCGTTTGGAGTAGTGCACTGAGCTTAACTCCAGAGGATTTAAAAATGGCAAAAGAGCAAAACTTATCAATCCTTTCATATCTTGCGAATGAACTTAATTCACCTGTAATCACGATTGCAGCTCCAATTATTGCTTTTGTGGCTATTACAAAGTCTTTCCTTGGCCATTATATCGGAGCATTTGAAGTAATGCGTGACATGATTATTAAGTTCGGTAAATCACGTGGAAAAGATATTGAAGAAAAAACAATTAAGACAATCGTCCTTACTTTTGTTGTATTATCATGTTGGTTTGTTGCTTATACAAATCCAAGTATTCTTGGACTTATTGATTCTCTAAGCGGTCCTTTAGTTGCTGCTATCTTATGTCTATTACCGATGTATGCGATTCAAAAAGTGCCAGTACTAGCTAAATACAAAGGGAAAATGAGCAACGTATTTGTTATTATTGTAGGTGTACTTACTGTCTTAGCAAGTATTAAGTCATTATTCTAATTCACTATTATTGGTATTAGTGTAAAAATAGTTAACATGAAAAACTTTTTGGACAAACTTCTCACATTGGAGAGTTTGTCCTTTTTTAGTCATTCTATCAACTTGCCGACAAACAAGCCACCTTCCAGGCAGAAGGTGGCTTGTTTCGGTATTAATTTATTTTAACTATTCATGTCTGAATGGCCCTTTTGGAGCAATTAGCTCTAAATTAGTACCATCTGGATCGGGGAAGTAGGCAACTCCTGTACCAAATCCAGATTTCTAGCCGTCTTCTTGAAAGATAATTGGTTCGTCATATGGTGCTATCCTATGCCCATCAAGCTAACAAAATGGATTGCCTCTGAAACAAAAAATGATTTTTATTACTATAAAAAACGTAAAGTATCTGTTTTTAGAAAAAATTAATTTTTATAAATTGATGGAGATATAACTCAATTCTTTTATATATTTAGTTAAATATGATTGTCAGAATGAACTTAAAGTAATTATGATTTCTAGAAATACGAACTGATGTTTTGAATTGGTTTAAAGTTGCTGGAACAAAATAAAACCAATTGAGCAAAAAAACTTGCAAAAATAAAAAGAGAGATGTATATTAATTGATGTATCAATAATTGATACATCAATTAATATTTTGACAAGAAAGAAAAGGAACATTTTATGAAGGAAATGTTCGTAAATATCAGTGGAGAAGAACGCAAAATACTTATTCATGTTCTATTACAGATACAAAAAAATGTAGAGAATATTAAAGAATAGAGAGTGTAGGGGGCAGAATAGTGTGGAAATAATCGCAGCTATTTTAGTCGGGATCGTAGCATTAGAACATTTGTTTATCATGATCCTTGAAATGTTTTTTATTGATTCAAAAGTAGCGAAACGTGCTTTCAAATTACCGAAGCATTTAGAAGGAGATCGAAACGTAGCCATTATGTTTGCAAACCAAGGTTTATATAATGGATTTTTAGCGGCTGGTCTCATTTGGGGACTTGTACTTGGGCTCAATCCAATTGGTTATATGGTCCAATTATTTTTCGTGATTTGTGTGGTGATAGCAGCTATTTTCGGAGGTTTCACATCTAATAAATCAATTATTGTGAAACAAGGACTTCCAGCTGTTTTAGCACTAGTTGCTCTTTTATGTATGATATAGAATCAAAGTTTCTCAATAAAAGAACTCATTTTTGAAAAAATACGCTATTCTTTCTTTAGAATTATAGGAAAGGATAGCGTTTTTGTATGTCTATTTCTATATGTAGTGAATTACAACTATTCCTTCAAGGGATTCAACTGCTTTTCAGCTTTTGGATATATTTTCATCCATCTTTGTTTCCTCCTATTGTTGGATAGTGTAATAATTGATAAAAATTTTGATGAAATTGGATTATAATGATTGATCAAAAAAGCTAGTGATTAAAAATATTATTCTTTAGTACATACATTTTTAAGATGTTAAATATATTTCATAATAGTCTCTGTAAGATAAGGGTAACTAGAATAGTACTTTTTATAACTTTGAATATCATTCATAATAGCACCAGTAAGAAGAAAACAAGCTTTACGGTACTAGTCACCAAAGATGTTACAGTAGTTTATTTAGAATCAGATTGATTGAAAGGTTGTACTATATGGCCTAATAATTTCGAAAAAATGTCGGTGTGGCATAAAACAATTATGGAGGTTAAAGATATGAGTACTTCAAATTTGAATGAAATAAGTAAACGAATTTTAATAGAGGAGGAAACACTTCAATTTTCCTCTTTTACAAATGAAGATGCACTGCAACTAGGTTTATTTATCATTGAAACAGCGAAGAAAGAGGGGAAATTGATTGCTGTTGATATAACGAAAAACGGTGTGCAATTGTTTCATTTCAAAATGACAGGGACAAATGAGGAAAATACGAAATGGATTGAGCGTAAAAAACGAGTCGTTTCTCTGCATGATCATAGCTCGTATTATATGCAGATACAAAGTGAAATAACTGGAATCTCATATAATGAAAAATATCTTTTAGATACTTCGGAATATGCTGCGTTTGGTGGCTGCTTTCCTATCAGAATAAAAGACGTAGGGGTTATTGGAATGATAACAGTTTCGGGATTACCACCAGAAGAAGATCACGAATTGGTTATAAGAGCAGTTAAGAATCATCTGAAGCAATAATAAAAAGGCCAAAACGAACAAGAATATGTTCATTTTGGCCTTTTTATTATTCATTTCATGTAATGAACATAGATCTAATCTTTTTCTAATAAATACATGAGTACTAAAAGATATTAGGGAATGAAGAATCTTTAATCCGAGACACTTTTCTTGACGATGATAATTTATGTAGTTAATATGAAAGATATAAAATAACTTAATTACTTTTAATAATTAAATTATTTTATATAAGTTATAGTAATTAAGTAGTATGTGGTAAAAATGCTTTGAATTGCCACTATTAATATTGGGGACAATGAGAAAGCGACAAATATAAAAAATTTGAAGTTAAGAAGCAAGAGTGAATCAACAATGATAGTAGCTTCTGTACAATGCATTTTTACTATAGTGACAATGACTATACATCACGAGGGGGACTGAACTTGGAATCAATGACCTTTGTTTTATTTGGAGCGACAGGGGACTTAGCAAAACGCAAAATTTACCCCGCGCTATATAACTTATATAGAGATCAAAAGCTTCCAAAGCAAATATCTGTTATCGGGCTTGGAAGACGTGAAGTGTCTCATATAGATTTTCAAAAAAGAATAAAAGAATCAATAGAGACGTTTTCTCGTCAGAGGGAAGAAGGTACTCCGGAACTCGAAGGTTTTTTAGATAATTTTCGCTATTGTCCATTAGATGTGAGTAAACCGGAAGACTATGAGAGGTTATTACAAGTCGTTCGTGAAAGGGAAGAGGAACTACATATAAAAGGTAATAGAATGTTCTATCTTTCAGTTGCTCCTGAATTTTTCGAGACCATTGCTTTAAATATTAAGGAAAGCGGACTTGATAAAACAGATGGATGGAAACGCCTGATGATTGAGAAACCGTTTGGGCACGACCTTACATCTGCTCGTGAGCTTAATGATAAGCTTAGTCGCACGTTTGAAGAAGACGAGATATACCGTATTGATCACTATTTAGGTAAACCGATGATTCAAAACCTTGAAGCACTAGAATTTGCAAATCCTGTTCTCCAATCGATTTGGAACAAAGAACATATAGCAAATGTACAAATTACAGCTAGTGAAACAGTTGGGGTTGAAGAAAGAGCCGGATATTATGATCATGCAGGAGCCATTCGAGATATGGTTCAAAATCATATGTTACAAATATTAATGATGACTGCTATGAATCTGCCGGAAAAGGTTAATGCGTGTGAAATTCGAGAGGAAAAACGAAAAGTAATGGAGACGCTTCGTAAAGTGAAAAAAGAAGACGTTCAAAGCCATATCATTCGCGGTCAATACTCTTCAGGAGAGATAAAAGGCGGGCAAGTTGTAGCGTATAAAGAGGAGCCAGGAGTAAATCCTTCTTCTAACATAGACACATTTGTTGCTGCTCGTTTGTGGATCGATAATCCATTTTGGACTGGCGTTCCATTTTATATACGAACAGGAAAACGAATGAAAGAAAAGTCCACTCGTATTGTAATCGAGTTTAAAAATACGTTAAAACAGCAATATCAAGATAATAATCCAAATGCAGCACCTAACTTATTAATAATTGAAATTAGCCCAGGTGAGAATGTTTCATTACAGTTAAATAGTAAAAATCCATTGAAAAATGGAGAGATTGAACCGATGCGTATTAACTTTACTTGCGAGCAAGTGGATGTGGGAGTACCTGAAGCGTATGAAAGACTCATTCATGATGCGGTGAGTGGAGACGCTACATTCTTTGCACATTGGAGAGAAGTTGAATTGTCATGGGAATGGGTACAACCAATTCTTGAAGCGTTCGAGGAAAACTTATTACCGCTTCATGAATATGAGTCTGGTTCATATGGTCCAGAAGCGTCTAATGAACTGTTGCAAGAAAGTGGATTTAAATGGTGGTTAGATCAAGAGACGGAAAAATAAGTACTTTCTTTCATGAAAGCATTTAGGGGGACGATTACTATGGCACAAAACATAAATCAATTAGCAGTGAATACACTTCGTACGTTATCGATTGATGCTATTAATGCGGCAAACTCAGGTCATCCAGGTCTTCCGATGGGAGCAGCACCAATGGCTTATGCATTATGGGCGAATCATTTAAATTACAATCCTAATCACCCAGAATGGTTTAACCGTGATCGTTTCGTTTTATCGGCAGGACATGGATCTAGTCTGTTATATAGCCTACTTCATTTAGCTGGATATGACGTTTCAATTGATGACTTGAAAAACTTCAGAAAGTTAAATAGTAAAACACCAGGACATCCTGAGTTTGGTCATACTCCTGGAGTTGAAGCGACTACAGGCCCGTTAGGACAAGGGATTGCTAATGCTGTCGGAATGGCAATGGCAGAAGCTCATTTAGCAGCGAAGTTTAATAAGGATGGTCACTCTATTATAGATCACAATACGTATGCTTTAGTCGGAGATGGTGACTTAATGGAGGGTGTCGCTTATGAAGCGATGTCAATGGCAGGACATATGAAACTTGGCAAGTTAATTGTACTGTATGATTCAAATGAAATTTCACTTGATGGTGAATTAGGCATTGCTTTCTCTGAAGATATTCAGAAAAGGGCAGAATCTGTACATTGGCAATATGTAAGAGTTGAAGATGGAACCGATGTCGATGCTATTACAAAAGCCATTACATTAGCGAAAGAAAATACGGATCAACCTACTCTTATAGAAATTAGAACCATTATAGGTTATGGAAGTCCAAAAGTTGCTGGAACGAATAAAGCACATGGTAATCCGCTTGGAGTAGAAGAAGCGACAGCGACAAAACAAGTGTATGGTTGGCACTATGAGGAAGACTTCTTTGTGCCTGAAGAAGTAACAGCTCATTTTAATGAACTGAAACAAAAAGGTATTGAAAAAGAGAACGAATGGAATGAGCAATTTAACGTATACAGAGAGTCAAACCCTGCACTAGCAGATGAATTAGAAAAAGCGATTACAGGTGAGGTTTTAATTGAAGCGAAAGACATTCTATCTTTTGATACTGAAAAAACAATTTCCACTCGTGTTGCAAGTGGGGAAGCTATTAATCATTATGTGAAATCGATTCCTTCTATTTTCGGTGGAAGTGCGGATCTTTCTCATTCTACGATGACAGATATAAAAGGTGAAGCAGTATATGCAGTAGAATCATATGCTGGACGAAATATATACTTCGGTGTACGTGAACATGCAATGGGCGCGGCAGCGAATGGACTGGCTCTCCATGGAGGAGTAAAACCTTTCGTAAGTACATTCTTTGTATTTAATGATTACCTTCGTCCATCGATTCGACTGGCTACACTGCAAAAGTTACCTGTTACTTACGTATTTACACATGATTCGATTGCTGTAGGAGAAGATGGTCCAACGCATGAACCAATTGAACAATTGGCAGCGCTTCGAGCAATTCCTGGTCTAACAGTTATCCGTCCGTCAGATGCAAATGAAACAGCAAGTGCTTGGGCGTATGCTTTACAGCAAACGGATGGTCCAGTCGTTTTAGTACTGAGCCGTCAAAATTTACCGGTGTTTAATGAAACGAAAGCGAACATAGAGAATCTCTCTAAAGGAGCTTACGTATTAACACAAACAAATGAAAATCCGGATGTAATTTTAATTGCGACAGGTTCTGAAGTTTCTTTAGCTGCTAGTGCGAAAGCAAAATTAGAAGAAGATCAAGTTTCTGTTCGCATCGTTGCAATGCCGAGCTGGGAGCTATTCGATTACCAATCGAACGAATATAAAGAATCCGTTCTTCCGTCTTCTATAACGAAACGAGTATCTCTTGAAATGGGTGTATCTCTCGGTTGGGAACGTTATGTAGGACAAGGAGGAAAAGTACTATCAATTGAAACATTTGGAGCTTCAGGTACTGGAGCTGAAGTCATGAATCTATTTGGATTTACGACAGAAAATGTTGTTCAAATTACAAAAAATGTGTTGAATTCTTAAGCTATGACTGTGAATACCTTTCTGTACATATTAACATTTCAGTGCTGAAAGGTATTCCAGATTGTAGTGATATGGATTTTTAATAAAAGATGATTTGAGGAGGAATTATATTATGCAAGTAGGATTAATTGGGTTAGGTAAAATGGGATTAAATTTAGGGAAAAATTTAATGGATCATAAACATGAAGTAGTAGCATTTGATTTAAATACGAGCGCAGTAGAAGAAATGAAAGAGTACGGGGCAACAGGTACATCTAGTTTAAGTGAACTTGTTCAGTCATTACAATCACCAAGAATTCTTTGGGTAATGGTACCACACGCTGTTGTTGATTCTGTTATTGATGAGGTTACACCACTTTTATCAAAAGGAGATATTTTAATTGAAGCTGGTAATTCACATTATAAAGAGTCTATCCGCCGATATGAGCAATTAAAGAAAGATGGCATTCACTTTATGGATGCAGGAACTTCTGGTGGAATGGAAGGCGCTCGCAATGGTGCTTGTTACATGATCGGAGGAGATCAAGAAGCTTGGGACATCGTTGAACCTATCTTCCGCGATACAGCTGTAGAAAATGGGTACTTATATGCTGGAAAAGCTGGTAGTGGTCACTTTTTAAAAATGATTCACAACGGAATTGAATACGGTATGATGGCTGCTATTGGTGAAGGATTTGAGGTTTTAGAAAAAAGTGAATTTGACTACGATTATGAAAAAGTATCAAGAGTATGGAACAACGGTTCAGTAATCCGCTCTTGGTTAATGGAATTAACTGAAAATGCATTTTCTAAAGATGCAAAACTGGATGAAATTAAAGGCGTTATGCATTCTTCTGGTGAAGGGAAATGGACAGTAGAAACAGCATTAGACCTTCAAACAGCAACTCCTGTTATTGCGATGTCTCTATTAATGCGCTACCGCTCATTAGACAATGATACATTTACAGGAAAAGTTGTAGCAGCTCTGCGCAATGAATTTGGCGGACATGCAGTAGAAAAGAAATAAAGTGAAACTTTAATCAGTGGGGGCTTCATCCCACACCAATCGGGCTTTTACGGGATAATCATATTAAACATGTAACTCATCAACGTATAAAAACTGGAGGGAATTGATCATGAAATTTTTTATTGATACTGCAAATCTTGAGGACATAAAAAAAGCATATAAACTTGGAGTTTTAGCTGGTGTTACAACGAATCCTTCTTTAGTAGCAAAAGAGGGCGTTAAGTTTGAAGACCGTATCGCAGAAATTTGTCAGACAGTACCTAAAGTTGAGTCTGTATCGGCAGAGGTAACTCCAGATGCTGTTACGGCAGAAGAAATGATTGCTCAAGCAGAAGAATTAATTAAAATTAACGATGGCGATAAAAATGTCACGATAAAACTTCCAATGACGCTAGCAGGATTAGAAGCTTGTCGCTACCTTACTGAAAAAGGTGTGAAAACGAACGTTACACTTATTTTCACTGTGAACCAAGCACTTTTAGCTGCTCGAGCAGGTGCAACGTACGTTTCTCCATTTTTAGGACGCTTAGATGATATTTCTGAAGATGGCGTATTATTAGTTGCTAAAATTGCTGAATTATTCGATGTTCATCAACTAGATACACAAATTATTGCGGCTTCTGTTAGACATCCAGATCATGTAACTCGTGTAGCGATGGCAGGTGCTCACATTGCAACAATTCCTTATAAAGTAATTGAACAACTTGCTATGCACCCATTAACAGACCAAGGTATTGAGAAATTTGCTGCTGATTGGGCGAAAGCGCCTAAATTATAATGAAGTGAAATGTTCACTAATTGCTTTTTTACGAGAGGGTCAATCTCTATGTGACTTCATCCTATAAACTTAATCTTGATTTTGACATCTTATTACGTGAAAACAGCAATATCATATAGAAACGATTCATTTTCAAATTAGTACAATAGATATGAAAAGGCCCCCTTATGAGAGTAAAGTTAGTTAGCACGTAATTCTCATAAGGGAGAGTCTTTTTTCGTATAAACCATGGTGCTCCCAAGTATGTATGCATAATTAGTAAAGAATTGAGAGTGTTCTTTTTTAATGGTATATTCTGAAAGGGGTTACATAGTGAGATCGAAATATATGATCGGTGTAGATATTGGGACAACTAGTACAAAATCGGTTTTGTTTTCAATTGATGGATCTGTTATTGCAAGTCATGGAATTGAATATCCTTTATATTCTCCTACGCCTGAAATAGCAGAACAAGATCCAGAAGAAATCTTTCAAGCGGTGATACATACGATTAAAGAAGTTGTGCAATCAAGTAATATACAAGCGGTTGATATTCTCTGTGTTTCTTTCAGTTCGGCAATGCATAGCGTTATCGCTGTAGACGAAGATGGAAATCCGTTAACGAAATGTATCACGTGGGCAGATAATAGAAGTGCAAGCTGGGCGGAGAAAATAAAGAATGATATGAATGGTCATGAAATTTATTTACGTACTGGGACACCTATTCATCCGATGTCACCACTTTCGAAATTAGTTTGGTTACAGAATGAGCGGGTAGAATTGTTCGCAAGAAGTTATAAATTCATTTCTATTAAAGAATATGTTTTCTACAAGTTATATAAAGAATATGTAATTGATCATTCTATAGCATCAGCGACAGGGATGTTTAATTTGAAATCTTTAAAATGGGATGAAGAGGCTTTACATGTTGCGGGAATTACAGATGACAAGCTTTCTAAACTTGTTCCAACAACGCACAGTTTAACAGGATTAGATGAAGAGCTTGCCAAAGAGATGAATGTACTTGTTTCTACGCCTTTTGTAGTAGGAGCGAGTGATGGAGTACTATCTAATTTAGGTGTAAATGCGATAGACCCTGGCGTTGTGGCTGTTACAATTGGTACAAGCGGTGCGATACGTGCTGTAACAAATCGTCCTGTAACAGATCCAAAAGGTAGAATTTTTTGTTATGCGTTAACTGAAGACCATTGGGTAATCGGTGGTCCAGTTAATAACGGTGGTATGATTTTCAGATGGGCTCGTGACCAATTGGGCACTTCAGAGATTGAACTTGCGAAGCGTTTAGGAAAAGATTCATATGAAGTACTTACTGAAATAGCAGCAAATGTGAATCCTGGATCTGACGGTTTATTGTTTCATCCGTATTTAGCAGGGGAAAGAGCTCCTTTATGGAATGCAAATGCACGGGGATCTTTCTTTGGACTCGGATTGCATCATAAGAAAGAACATCTTATCCGTGCTGTTTTAGAAGGAGTAATTTATAATTTATATACCGTTCTTCTCGCTTTAAAAGAGCTAATTGGCGAACCAAAAAAAATTCAAGCGACAGGCGGTTTTGCAAGATCGGAACTTTGGAGACAGATGCTGGCAGATATTTTCCATCAAGACGTATATGTTCCTGAAAGTTTCGAAAGCTCTTGCTTAGGTGCTGCAATCCTCGGTTTATATAGTTTAGGTGAAATAGATACATTATGCGTAGTTTCTGAAATGGTAGGGGCAGATTTTCATCATGGGCCAAACATGGAAAGTGTGGAAAAATATAAAGATTTAACACCAATCTATATTCGTCTGTCTCGTCAATTGGAAGAAGAATATGAAAGTATAGCAGCGTACCAAAAAAAGTGGGTTTAAAAGCTATTTATCAAGAAAATATGGTAACGTATAAAGAGGTACTCCGATTTTTTAGGATACTCTTTCAACATAAAATATTTTAAGAAGTATGATGAACGAAAAATATAGGGAGAGAGGGTTATAAAAATGAAGGATAACAAAGAGTTTATTGGATATGTTGGAACTTACACAAAAGAAAATAGTGAAGGAATATATAAGATTACTTTAGACACAGAAGCAAAAAAAATTAGTAATGTAACACTTGCCGCTAAGCTGGATAACCCTACATATGTAACGATTAACCGAAATAATGAGTATCTCTATTCCGTTGTTAAGGAAGGAGAATCTGGTGGTGTAGCTGCCTATTCAATTGATAGTAAAACTGGAGAGTTAAAGGCAGAAAACAGACAAGTAGTAGAAGGGGCTTCTCCTTGTCATGTGAGCGTTGATAGTGGGAATCATACGGTAGTTACAGCAAATTACCATAAAGGAACGATTGAGTCTTTTGAAATAAATGAAGAAAATGGAACTGTAAATCCTGCTTCATCTATTATGGCGCATGAAGGTTCAGGTCCAAATAAAGAGAGACAAGAAAAACCACATGCACATTACGCGGGATATACTCCTGATGAAAAATATGTGATAGGTGTTGATTTAGGAATTGATAAGTTAATTACGTATGAAATAAAAGATAGTACATTAACAGAAGTGAATAGTTTATCTGTAAATCCAGGGAGTGGTCCAAGACACATTACTTTTCATCCAAATGGAAAATACGCTTATGTAATGACGGAGCTTAGTTCAGAGGTTATTGCGCTAACATATAACTCGGAAGAAGGATCCTTTACAGAAGTACAGTATATTTCTACTCTTCCAGAACACTTTGATGAAAATAGTCAAGGAAGTGCTATCCATATTTCTTCTGACGGCCGTTTTGTATATGCAGGTAATCGTGGTCATAATAGTATCGCTATTTATAGCGTAGATCAAAATTCAGGTCAGCTTACATTTGTTGAACATACATCTACAGAAGGAAATTGGCCGAGGGACTTTGTATTAGATCCCACTGAAAAGTTTCTTGTTGCTACAAATGAAAAGTCACATAATCTTGTGCTATTTTCAAGAGATGAATCTACAGGAAAGTTAACACTTTTACAATCTGATGTTGCTGTGCCAGAGCCTGTTTGTGTGAAGTTTTTAAATGTTTAAGTTGTGTTCGATATAATTTCATATACTCAGAAAACAATAAAAAGCAAAGCGATATCGCTTTGCTTTTTATTGTTTCTTTTTCGGTCTACGTACTAATTCGCCGCCGCAGTTTGGACAAACGTTGTGTCTTTCTTCTGTACATGGTGCGCAAAATGTACATTCATATACACAAATGTATGCTTCAGAATCTTGTTCGAGCGATTGATCGCAAATTTGACAGTTTGTTTTCATTTGTAGTGCCATAATAAGTCTCCTTTTAGTTAGAAAATTTATAATTTAATTATAATTCATTAAATAAAAATAGTCCTTTTCAATTGAAAGGAAATCGAATGATAAAGTTATGAATTGAAACGAAAGATGCCGGTTTATTTTAAAATTGATTATTTATTACAGTTGGAATATTATGAAATAGTCAAAAGACAACAGGGGGTATAGATTTTGACTAATCATAATGATCATTTAAAAGCAAACTGCGAAAAATGCTTCGGTCTATGTTGCGTTGCATTACCGTTCGCAGCATCGGTAGATTTTGCAGTGAATAAAGATGGTGGTAAACCATGTTCCAACTTACAATCAGATTTTAAATGTAGTATACATAAAAATCTTAGAGGAAAAGGTTATAAAGGTTGTACAGTATTTGAATGTTTCGGCGCTGGGCAGAAGATTTCTCAAGTTACATTTAACGGGGTTGATTGGCGGAAAGATGCTAAGCATGCGAGAAAAATGTATGATGCTTTTCCAGTTATGCATCAACTTCATGAAATGCTTTGGTATTTGAATGAAGCGATTCTTTTAAAGGCAACACAGCCAATTCATAAAGAGCTGAAGACCGCAATTGAGGAGACAGAGCGACTTTCGAATTTAAATCCAGATGAGTTAATGAAAATAAATGTTCCAGTGCATAGGGCAGAGGTAAACATTCTTCTTTTAGAAACGAGCGAATTAGTATGGAAGGAAATGAATACTGCGCGTAAGAAACGAATCATACACCGCGGTGCAGACCTTATGGGAGCAAATCTGAAAAAGAAAGATTTACAAGGTGCAAATTTAAGAGGAGCATATTTAATTGCGGCAAACTTAAATGGAGCAGACTTACGAGGGGCAGATCTCATCGGAGCAGATTTACGAGATGCAGATATTCGCGGGACTGATTTTACAAATAGTATTTTCCTGACGCAAGTTCAAGTTAATGCGGCTAGAGGGGACAAACATACGAAATTACCGAAATTATTGTCTCGTCCATCGCATTGGAGTGCGTAAAGAGTGAGGAGTATTTAGTGTGGATATATTTCAGTATTTAGAAGAGGTGCAAGAGGATGCCTTTTCGTTAGCAGTAGAGCAAATAGAAGCGAAGTATTATGATATTTGTTGCATGTTGGCGTCTACAGAATATGCAGAACGAATTAAAGCAATTGATTTAGAGTCATATAAGGAAAGTATTAGAGTAGGTTTGGATGCAGCTGTAGAAATGGCTACTAATGAAGAAGCAAAGGCGATTTATTTAGAGTATGATCTTGATAACGAGTGGAATAGTCAGTTTTATCCCGCATTAACGGGCAGTAAGACCCCCACCTCAAAATTCAGCGAAAGCAAAGAAGTTACGTGGGAAGTCAACTGCCCGTAAAAGCCCGATTGGTTCAACTAATAATCAGTGGGGATGAAGAACGCCCCCACTGATTAAAGTTTCACTTTATATTTGTGAGGAATATGTTTCAATGGAAGAAGAGGACGATAATTGGGCTTCAGAATGGACATATAATATTGAGGGGTCGGGGTCTGTAGAATTAGCGGATATGTATAATGAAAATGGCTTTGATACAAGTGAAAAAGCAATCAGTATAACTTTATATTTAATTGCTAAAACGCTGTGTAGTTTTATAAGTGTACGTAGTGAAGTGCAAAGTAATATACCGATTTGTATTGGTTTTCACGACCAAGATCCAATTATGCGAACAGGCAGAGACTAAGAATCTCTGCCTGTTTTGTTATTTCTTTTCAAAAGTAGTAATGAAAACGCTACATATAATGAGCATACCACCAATGAAAAAGTTACTATTTAATGTCTCATTTAATAAGAGCCAACCAAGTAATGATCCAACGATAGGTTGGAAGAAGAAAAATAAGGAACCGATGCTTGCATCCATTAAGTCTAATCCTTTATTCCAAAGGAAAAAGGCACCTGCTGTTGAGACGATTCCTAAGTATAATACGCCTAATATGACGTACGTATTTACTGTTCCGATAGAGGATGTTTGTAGTTCCCCTATCATAAAAGGTGTAATAAAAAAGAGTGAAAAGAATATGGCATACGTTGTAATAACTAAGGATGAAAATTGGATTGAAGCGATTTTTACATAAATAGATAGTAAAGCCCACGTAATAGCGGCTCCAACTAAAATGATTGTTCCGATAAAATAGGAGCCGATTTCAATATCCCATCCGATTACGATAATGACACCGATTGTCGCTATTATAGTAGATAAAAGTCTACGAGCAGTTAGTTTTTCTTTCAAAATGAGCGCTGCAAATATAACCATAAATGCAGGTGTAGCTGATGTAACTAACGAGCCTGTATGAGCGTCGGATAATTTTGTTCCGATAAATTGGCATGTGATTGAAATGAAATAGCCGATAAATCCAATCCAAGCGAATAATAGCCAATCTTTTTTGCGAATGGTTGCTTTTTTCTTTTGCTTTTTCTCAGCTATTTTCAAAATGAAATACAAAACAACAAAAGCGATAATAAAGCGTAACCAAACGAGTGTCAGTGGTGGGATAAAATCGAGTATGTATTTGCTAACAACATACATACCACCCCATATACTTGCTGTTAGTGATAAATATATAGCTCCTAAAATTGTTTGTTTCATGTAAAGTACCTCCGTCTATTTTTAGGGTAATATGAGTTCCCTAAGACGAGGCGTAGTGTATGTGCTAAATGAATGCCCGTCTTAGTTTATAGACGGCCTACAGGCTGATCGTTTTCGAATGAAGTGTTGTAGTACATGAGTGCATTCCTCCTTCATATTTTATAATGATATTATAACTTAATTTTCAGTTTATTGTACTGGGTTATTTTTTTAGAAATAGAACGGTATGTTCTAAAATAAGAAAAGTTGAAAAGAACAGGTGATTTCATAAATATATTTGGCTAGCACGTAATTAATGAAATTTAATAATTTAATTATATAAGTAGAATCATATTCTATAAGTTTAAGAAAATATATGAAGTTGTGTATAAATTGTGAATAATAAACCGTCACGTTTGACTGTACAGTTTATGTGTTGTATGATGTAAGTAATATAAACAAGGGGGGAAGATCGTTGGGAAGGTGTATCGAATCGGACAGTTGGCTCTCATGGCTCACGTGTCGAAACGAACGATTGATTATTATACGAATCTAGGTATCTTAAAAGCGGAGCGATCTCAATCTAATTATCGCTATTACGACGAAACAGCATTTGAGACATTACAATTTATTGAGAAGTGCAAAGAAATGCATATGCCGCTTTGTGAGATTAAAGAGAAAATCGAGGAGAAGAAGAAGCTGCTCGGTATCAATGAACACGTTTCGAAACAAGTGAATGAAGTGACAGACCATATTCACCGATTAGAAGTGGAGCTTACTGAGTTAAAACCGCTTTTAGATGAATTGACTGATTCACAACGTGAAAAAATATCGAAATCTTTATCAGGTCAAACGACAGCTTTAATACAGACACTTGCTCTATTATTATAGAATAAGTGAAATCCGACCTCTTTAATTTTTGTATCGGGCTATGTTTTCTAACAAATAAATAAGAAAACATTATAGTATACAGGAGGTGGACACCTTAGTTTTTTAACTAAGGGGATTCATTGGAAATATTTAATTTAGTCATGGTTGCGATTTTAATCGCATTTACTGGATTTTTCGTAGCAGCAGAGTTTGCGATTGTAAAGATACGTTCAAGCCGTATCGATCAGCTTGTTGCGGAAGGAAAACGCGGTGCTTTAGCAGCGAAAAAGGTAACAACAAATTTAGATGAATATTTATCTGCTTGTCAATTAGGTATTACAGTTACAGCTATGGGATTAGGTTGGTTAGGTGAACCGACAATCGAAAAGTTATTACACCCGTTATTTGAGAAATGGAACTTAAATCCTTCTATTTCATCAGTATTAACATTTGGTCTTGCTTTTATGATTATGACGTATTTACACGTTGTAGTAGGGGAATTAGCTCCGAAAACGATGGCAATTCAAAAGGCTGAAAGGGTAACGTTATTATTGGCAGGTCCATTAATGATGTTCTATAAAGTAATGTATCCATTTATTTGGGTATTGAACGGTTCAGCTCGTGTGATAACTGGTTTATTCGGTTTAAAGCCAGCTTCAGAACATGAAGTAGCTCATACAGAAGAAGAATTACGTCTTATCCTTTCAGATAGCTATGAAAGCGGCGAAATTAATCAAGCTGAATACAAGTATGTAAATAACATTTTTGAATTTGATAATCGTATTGCGAAAGAGATTATGGTACCGCGAACAGAAATCATTGGTTTCTACCTGGAAGATTCAGTAGAAGAACACATGAAAGTAATCCAAAATGAGCGATACACACGTTATCCGATTTTTGGGGAAGATAAAGATGATATTATCGGTATGGTCAACGTAAAAGATTTCTTTATTCGATATATGACCGAGGATCAAAAAGATTTATCATTTATTCGCTCGTATATGCGTCCGATTATTGAAGTGATGGAAACGACTCCAATTCACGATTTATTACTTCAAATGCAGAAAAAGCGAATTCCGATGGCTGTTTTATATGATGAGTACGGAGGAACAGCCGGAATTGTAACGCTTGAAGATATCTTGGAGGAAATCGTCGGCGAAATTCGTGACGAATATGATGAAGATGAAGCACCACCAATTCAACATGTGAACGAGCAACATATCATTGTTGATGGAAAAGTGCTTATCTCAGAAGTGAAAGATTTATTTGGATTACACATCGAAGAAGATGATGTGGATACAATCGGTGGATGGATTATGATGCAAAATCATGAAATCGAAGAAGGACAACACGTTGAGGCGGAAGGTTATGAATTTAAAGTGTTAGAAAAAGACGCTTACCAAATTAAACGTGTTGAAATTCGTAAGATGGAACAAGAACAAGAAGAAGAGAAAGCAGCAACTGTGTAAGTTGCTGCTTTTCTTCTAAAGTACAAAAAATGAGAACTTAGGAGCGGATATTTTGATTCAAGAAGCCTTACGTGTATATCGATTACAATTGTATGTGATCTTTAGTGGTTTACTACTTATGTGGACGATTACTCCGTTTGGAAAACAAGTGACAGGGTTTGGTATTGGATTAGCAGTAAGCGCCTATTGTCTTTGGTTATTAGCTCGCAGGGTGGAGAAACTCGGAAAAAGTATCGTAATGAAGGAAAAGGCTCCTGGGTTAGGAGTTCTAAACCGATTTGCAGCTGCCATTTTAGGAGCAATCATCATGTATGAAATTGAGCATGAAATGGAAATGTGGGCATTTGGTACAGGCATTTTAGGTGGTCACTTTTTAATGATTGCAAATTTAGCTTATGCGAATATGCAGTTAGTGAAAGAGGAAGAGGAAGAGAAGCAAAGGGAACATGCTTCGAAAAACATAGAGCTATGATGAAAGGGGCCTAATGGGGTTCCTTTTTTGTGTTTAAGTGAGCTAATGAAAGGAATCAATTTTACGACAAATATAATACGCTTCTTTTTTTCGTTTTTCAATAGTATGAAAAATAATGTAAAAAAATTTAAAAACCCATCGATTTCTAAAGGTTATGTATGTTATTATGACAAAAGACTTTTTGAAAGAGGTGGATACCAATGTTACAAGCGTTACTTATTTTTGTGCTTCAAATTATTTATGTTCCAATTTTAACAATCCGTACGATTTTGCTTGTAAAGAATCAAACAAGATCCGCTGCTGGTGTTGGATTGTTAGAAGGAGCTATTTACATTGTCAGTTTAGGTATTGTGTTTCAAGATTTATCAAATTGGATGAACATCGTTGCCTATGTCATTGGCTTTAGTACAGGACTTTTATTAGGCGGTTATATAGAGAATAAATTAGCAATTGGTTATATTACGTATCAAGTTAGTTTACTAGACCGTTGTAATGAATTAGTAGATGAACTACGTCACTCTGGATTTGGTGTTACGGTATTTGAAGGCGAAGGAATTAATTCTATACGTTATCGCTTAGATATCGTTGCAAAGCGCTCTAGAGAGAAAGAACTGTTAGAAATCATTAATAAAATTGCACCGAAAGCGTTTATGTCTTCTTATGAAATCCGTTCATTTAAAGGCGGATATTTAACGAAGGCGATGAAGAAGAGAGCGTTAATGAAGAAGAAAGATGAACATGCATCGTAAAGAAAAGGGGGTAGTGCAGCTTTAAAAGCATGGCATAATCCCAAAATAAAAAGAGAGGAATCAAGTTTGAAAAAGATTCCTCTCTTTTTTATGTATTATTTTTTTCTACTCTTTCTTAAATTAACAAGTAACCATACAACTTGAATAATTATTGGTAATATAAATGCAATTAATAAAACGATAAAGGCTATTAATTTCAGCTCAGGTGTTTGAGTAACACCGGTCCCATCAACCTCTCTTAGCAAAATGATAGCTGTCAATATCCCGAAAGCTATAATCCAAAATATGTTACCAATCCACCAATAAATCCATCTTCTTTTCATGCTAGCACCCCTTATATTTACCCACTGTTAAAAGTAAATTTTCGTTCGTTACATTTATAATGAAATGCCTATAAAATTAATTTTTTTTAACTGTATACCTAACTTGTTTAAAGGTTACCATTTCTCCATCTTTATCATCATCTTTTGTTTGCAAAAGTTGAACTTTTGGCTTGTAGTCCGTCCTATGAGCGTGTTCGATATCTTTAATGTTAAGCTTGTAGGATTCACCATTATTAATTTTTTGTTCCAATACTTTTTTATTAGCAACATAAATAAAGGTCACTTTATTTTCATCAATGCCCTCGGTCTTAATTTCTAATTCATTATCTTTTGTTGTAATGGTTGGTGTTAATAATTCCATACTGCCGTTTCCAGTTTCTAAAGAATTTCCTGCAATAGCTGAACATCCGGATAATATGATTCCGGTGAATAGAAGAACAGCTAATTTCTGTTTCATAACATCCCTCAATTCCATGTGAATTTTGATTTTGGTATTGCTAGATTACTAGTGTGGAGCGTAAATGTTTAGTTAGTACCCTTTTAATTGTACCATAATATGTAAATTAAAATAGGATGTATATCCAATTTAAGGGAGATTAAAAAATTTACTGATTGTTGTAAATTCGTGTGTTTTAGCTTCTATTTCAATCGAAATGTAGACGAGAGAAAGAAATTTTTTTATAGAAATTATAATTTTTACATTTTACAATAATGATAGGGAATAGATGAATTCATTTACTTCGGAGGTAGTTATTTGAACATTAATGAGAAGGCAATTGAAATGTTTGAACAAAATAAATATGAGGAAGCAATGGAACTGTTTCAACAAGCAGTACATGAATCTAGAGACGTACAATCTCTCAATAATCTGGCTTGGATGTACTTTTATGAGGAAGAGAATGATGATAAAGCTAAGAGAAGTTGTTAAGTTGAATCCTTCTTCATACTTTCCTTATAACATCTTAGGGGAAATTTACACGAAACAAGAAAAATGGGAAGAAGCGAAAGAAGTATTGCAAAAATCTATTTCGATGCAACCATCGGATGAAGCATTTCACAATGTAGCTGTAGCGCATTATAACCTTGGAGAGTTAGAAAAAGCTTCGGAATTTTTTTTGCGAGTTGCAGGGGATTCGGACTATATAATGTATAGCTATGTAAAATGCTTAATTGATTTAGGGCGAACGACAGAAGCGAAAGAGAAGTTAGATGCTTTTAACAGGAAATCTGATAATTTTTTAGGAGAAATTCATGTAGCAGATTTATATGTTGAGTTGAATTGCTATAACGAAGCAATTGAATGGTTCGAAAAGGGATACAAAGAAGTTTGGAAAAGTCCTAACTGGATTGGTAGGTTTGTATATGCTCTATATAAAGCTAATAATTTCTCCCGTATAAATGAAGTTATACAGGAATCTATCGAAGCGAAAACATCAGAAATAGAAGGTGTTCAGAATGAAGACGTAGAAGAAAACTGGACAGAAAAAGATAAGAAAGAGTTAATTGAGGAATATACAGAAGAGAATAATTGTTATAAAACAATGATAGAACGTATCAAATCTGGATATGTTCCAGGGTTAGAATTTGAAACTTATCATTTAGGGGGGTGCTATTTATTTAGTTGTAAAAGACATAATCATCTTGAATATGAAAAATAAAAAGATTCGACTGTCAAGTATGATGGTCGAATTTTTTTATTATAGGTTGCTTGTCTAAAGGTACCATTTCAATTGTAATGTGTTAAAGAGGTTTCGTCTCATTACATAGGTATATATCCTCTTTAGAGCTCCCTTTTTTAATATTTAAAATATGGAGTGAAATAAAACCAATAACTCCTATTCCGCCGAAAATAAGCCATGGTGTATACATTCCGTTTAAATTGGATGTAAACGATGTCCCGGTATAGTTACCGATGATAAAACCAAATGCGAGTGATAGTTGATAAAATCCGAAGAAAGTGGCTGTATATGATTCATTACTGTAATTTGCAATAGCGATATCAGCGTTAGGTAATACGAGTGTTTCACCGATTGTAAATAAAATTACACAAATAAAGAGCCAATATGGGTGTTGAAATAAAGGAATGAGTAAAAAGGAAATACTCATTAATAAAACACCGTATTTAATAATCGAAAGTGTGTTGTATTTGTGGAATAATTTTCGGAATAATACCATAAATATGACGCCTGTTATCGCATTTATCGTAATAACGAGTGTAGCAAGTTGATTGCTATTACTAATGTTTTTCATATGAAGTGGAAGTGCGACAGTAAGCTGAGTAAACATAATATAGAAGAAAATCATGATAAAGGAAAACAGAAGGAAAGACTTGTTTTGTAAGATGGCCTGTATTCCTAATGTAATAGACGTGTTTTCAGTAGTGACATGGAAGTGATTTTTAAGTAAGTAAAAGATAAAAGCAAATAACAGCATAAGAGATCCTGTTAGAGAGAAAGCGTAGAGTGGATCGAGTAAGAGTAAGAACCCTCCTGCAATTGGTCCGATTATTGCACCGCAATTAAAGCTAAGGTTTAAATATGTAAATAAATTTTTTCTCAAATGAGCTGGCTGTGAGCCAAATATAGCGCGAGCGGCAGGTTCGTAAAATGCAGTTCCGAAGCCAATAAGTGCAGAAGAAATAGAAATTGTATAGAAATCAGAGCATATTCCTAAAGCGATAAATCCGATTCCTCTCAAAAATAAACCAGCTATCATCATAATGATATAGCCTATTTTGTCAGCAATTAACCCTGAGAATAATGGGATAACTCGTGATGTAATTGTCATAACCGTCAACACTGTTCCTACTTGGACAGCAGAAAAATGAAGAAAGGTTAATAGATAAATAGCTAAAAATGCGTATACTGCAAAATACCCAAAAGACATAAAAAATGAAGAAATAAGCATGAAACGTATCGGTGTTGAGAAACTTTTCATAGAAATCCCCCTAATTATGTAACCAGTAAAATTATTTGATGGTTAACTATTTTATACTATAATTATACATAAAGTCAGAAAAAAGTAAATTTTAAGAAGAAGGTGGATCGAATTGAATCAAAACGCTCCAAATGAACTAGAATATATTCGGGAATTTTTAAATACATGGAGAATACCAAACGATACGAGAGAGCCAATTGATTTGCTGCAAACAAAAGAAGATATAAAGCTCTTTATGAAAGAATATTTTGATGAAGAGTTTCCATTTCATACGATAGAGGAATTAAGAGGTTTTCGAGAAGATATTCGGATGACAATTGAAGGCGAAGGATCATTGCAAAAATGGTTAGAGAAATACCCATTTCATGTACATATAAAGGAAGATATGAAAGGTATTACATATGAACCAGTATATGAAGAGAATGTGTATACAAAAGTGCTAAGCATTGTGTTAATGTCAATTCAAGAAAATGTGTGGGGAAGGTTAAAAGCATGTCCAGATTGTCGCTGGGTATTTTATGATTATTCGCGAAATGGAAGTAAAAGATGGTGCGGTATGTATGCTGGAGAAGAAGGAGGAAGAGCATGCGGGACGATTGCAAAAGTGAAAAACTACCGGGCGAAGAGAAAAGGGCGATCTGGTTATGATATGTAAGTAATATTAGAGAAAGAAAAATGGATGGGGGGAATGATATGGAAGGCACACAAATGTTAGCTTTAAACAAAAAGTGTTGGGATACAGTTGCACCATATTTCTTTCAAGTGGATTGTTTACCGAAATATGGTCCGTATACGGCGTCTGAAGATGAGATTCATTTGTTCGATTCAATTAGAAATAAAAAAGTTCTTGATATTGGGTGTGGAAGTGGACATTCGTTGCAATATATGGCAGAGCATAGGGCAGAGGAAGTATGGGGTCTTGATCTTTCAAGTGAACAAATTAAAACAGCGAATAAAACGTAAAAGCGTTGGAATCCAAAGTTAATATGCGGAGCAATGGAAGAAGAAGGAGATATTCAGAAAGGGTATTTTGATATTATATATTCCATTTATGCATTAGGTTGGACTTCAAATTTAGGAAAAACAGTAGAGTTTATATATTCCTATTTAAAGCCAGGAGAAAGTTTTATTTTTAGTTGGGAGCACCCAGTATATTCAAACTTACAATATGGTACAGAAGAAGTTGCTATAAAGTCTTCTTATCATGAGGAAACGTCCATTACGTTTGAAACATTTAAAGGAGAAAATGTACAAGCGATATTATATAAGAGAAAAATAAGTACATATATAAATGAGTTAAATAGAGCAGGCTTTATAATTGAGAGAATAGAAGAGCCTGAACCATCGAGCTCGTTTGATGGAGAACTAGCTGAGCCGTCTACGAAATATTATTCTTTATATAAAGCTAGGATGGTACCAACTACTTTTATTATTAAGGCGAGGAAATAAATTGTTTTATAAAAAGAAGCCTATCGTTTCAAATAGTTGAAATGATAGGCTTCTTTATTTTTAAAAAATAAGGTCAGAGGTGTACTTTTTTTAAAAAAATGCATTTCATATAAAAGGTGTAATGATTTTAGGGAAGGGGGATTGTTGTGCGTCATCATAAAAATTGCAAAAAATTCGGAGTGGCACTGCCTCTTCCGCTTATAGGTGCAACTGGTCCAATAGGTAATAGTGGCCCTGTAGGTCCAACTGGAGGGCATGAAGGTCCTGTTGGTCCAACAGGGACGACTGGACCGACGGGAGCAACTGGTCCCCAAGGACCTCAAGGTATCAGGGGAATACAAGGTTCGCGAGGGACAACAGGAGCGCAGGGAATACAAGGAGCTGTTGGTGATACCGGAGAGCAAGGTATAACTGGTCCAACTGGCCTCCAAGGTGCTCAAGGATTAATCGGAAACCAAGGTCCAATTGGTGATATTGGGGTACAAGGATTAGAAGGAACACAGGGAGCTACGGGTCCTGCTGGTAGTCAAGGAATACAGGGCATACAAGGAATACAAGGGGAAGTAGGTGAGCGAGGACAAACGGGGGCACAAGGAATACAAGGAGAGAGAGGGGGAACTGGAGTTCCAGGGGTAACTGGTTCCCAAGGTCCTCAAGGTGTTCAAGGGATACAAGGAGAGCAAGGGGCTACTGGTATACAAGGAGAAGACGGCGCTCAAGGAATACAAGGAATTACTGGAGAACAAGGACACCAAGGTGATCAAGGGGCACAAGGTGTAGTAGGACCAACTGGTTCTACTGGAATACAAGGTCCTCAAGGTATAAGCGGAATAAAGGGAATAACCGGTGTAACAGGCCCTCAAGGTCCACAAGGAGTTCAAGGAATACAAGGAGTAAGTGGATCCACAGGTTTTCAAGGAGCAAAAGGAGTACGAGGGATAACAGGAGCAACTGGTCCTACTGGTACACAAGGCTCAGAAGGACCACCGGGTGGTCCGACGGGAACAACCGGTCCAATTGGTCCATCTAGTGGAGTGACTGGTCCATCAGGTCCACCCGGCCCGCCAGGAGGTCCAACAGGTCCAACGGGTGCGACTGGTTCAACAGGTGTAAGCGGAGGGATAGGACCAATTGGAGCGCAAGGAGTGCAAGGTATAACAGGTCCAACAGGTCCTCAAGGTGTAAGGGGAGCCCAAGGTTCCCAAGGTGTAGTTGGAGCAGTTGGAGTCCAAGGGGCACAAGGTCCTCAAGGTAACCCAGGTATAACGGGTCCAACGGGTGCAGAAGGTTCTCAAGGAATACAAGGTACGCGTGGAGTAACTGGTCCGACAGGTGCAGAAGGCCCTAAAGGTATTCAAGGTATTCAAGGTGTAATAGGCCCAACAGGTGCACAAGGAATGGTGGGAATACAAGGGATAGCCGGTCCAGCTGGTGTTACAGGAGCGGAAGGAGTTCAAGGTGAACAAGGAATCCGAGGAGCAACTGGTCCAGCTGGAGCGCAAGGTATACAAGGAGTACAAGGAATTCAAGGGGAAACAGGAGCAGCTGGAGCACAAGGTCCTCAAGGAGTTCAAGGGATACAAGGGACTACGGGATTGACAGGTGCACAAGGTGCACAAGGTCTTCAAGGAGT